>CAZAKW010000065.1:0-10731 GCA_964485835.1 uncultured Bacteriovoracaceae bacterium | reverse complement strand
GCCAGTAATCCTTTACCGACAGTCCGTTTAGTCTAACGCTCCGCAAATCTCAACCTATCTTTTCATTTCCACTATTTAAGAAAGTCCATGAGCGTAGGCTGCAGGAGCTTGGTCGAGGATTGTAGCGCACTGCGAAACACCGTCTCTTCTTTCGCCAGGTCGCTGACCACTTGTGCCATATCGGCGTCTTCCAGGTGGGATCCCAACTGGGCATTGGTGATGTTCTGGCGTTCTAACGACTGCGTCATGGTCTGGAGGCCATTCACGCGGGACCCGATTTTCGCCCGCATCGAGGTCAGGCGGGAATGGATTTGGTCGAACCGATCCAGCGTATTCCGGATCGTATCCGTGTCGCTGGTGAGGAGACCAATTCGTAAATTCTGGAGTTCCTCGAAAACGTTCACATTCTCGGCACGCGGGCCGTTCGGAGTTGCGGCGCCCGCGGGGCGACCATCGGCGGAATAGCTCGCGGGCGTGCGATTGCCCGACTTCATCTGGAGTTCGGGTGAGTCGCCCATATCGGCAGGCCGATTTTCAACCCCGGGATTCGTATTAAACGCTTCATTACCCGGAAGGTTCATCGCGATGAAAACGTCGCGGCCGACTTCGACCATCATCTGTCCGTCGTCGCCGACATACTTTCCGTCGACGCTGACCGGCGGCCGATCGGTCTTGTACCCGCCGAAAAGATAACGATCCCCTACACGTCGGTTAGCGGCTCCAATGGCCCCTTGATAGAGTTGCGTGATTTCTTCCGCGACCGCGAGCCGGGTGTCGTCGTTGGCGGAAGCTCCGCTCGCCTGTTGGATCGCGATTTCCTTCGCTCGGACCACGATGTCGGCGAGTTCGGAGAGCGCGCTCTCGGTGTTGTTCAGCTGGGCTTCGGCGATTTTCGAGTTCGTGAGGAATTGTTCGTTGTTCACTTTGTCCGTCCGGATTTCGAGGATTTTCGACGAACCCACGGGATTGTCCGAAGGCGTGTTGATCTTTTTCAACGTTGCCGACTGGGTCTGGAGGTTTTCCATCCGACCTTTGGTGCGATTGATGGTCTCTCGGACGAGACCGAAGTTGGTGTTATCGCTTACGCGCATAATCCTGAATTACCGTCTGAGGTTTAAGACCGTTTCCAAACACTGATCCGCGACCGAAATCACTTTCGCCGAGGCATCGAACGCCCGCTGGAATTGCAGCAGGTTCGCCGTTTCCTCGTCGATCGAAACACCCGAAATCTGCTCGCGCATCTTGTCGAGCTGCATCGTGATGTCTTTTTGCTGAACCAAGGCGTTTCGGTTGCGTCCGGCCACGACACCGACGTCCGAAACCAACCCGTTATAGTAGGCGTCGATGGTGGCGTTTCCCCCGTCCATCACGCGCATGTTCTGGAGCTGGGAAATCGCGACCGCGATCCGGTTGTCGCCCGCCGCATCCGGAGATGCGCCCGCCGCGATCTGGTTCACGTCGCCCGCGACCTCGTCTGAAAGCGCCATATGCTGGGATGCCCGAAATTTGCCCTGGGGGTTCGCCTTGAAGAAGTCGACGCCCTTGGTTCCATAGCGCGTGAAGCCTTCGCGATGAACGGCGTTCACCGAATCCGTGATGGTCGCGGAGATGTCGTCGAGGCGGTTTAGGATGGACGACAACGTCTGATCGCGCACCTCGAGGAGCGCGCCGATTTTTCCACCCTTGAGCGCGTGCGTGATGTCGTTACTCGCATTCCCCGTCGAACGTATGGAGAACGAATTCTCGGGCTTTCCCTTTCCGTCGTCGGGAGAGCGGTAGACCGTAAGCTTTTCCGCGTTCGGGCCGTTGATCAACGGGCCGACGCCCTTGATGTCGACGTTATACGCGCCGTCTTTGTCCGGATGCACCGAGACGTCGATATAGGTCGCGAGCTTTTTCATCGCCAGATCGCGCTGATCGCGGAGATCGTTGGCAACGGACCCCGAGAGCTCTTGGACCTTGATCTTGATATTCAGGTCTTTCACCTGGTCCGCAAGCGAGTTCGCCTCGGCCGAAAAACCCTCGATGCGCGCGTCGAGATGGTTCCGCACTTCTTCGACGCTGCCGCGGAGTCGGCGAAAGTCGTTGGCCATCGCCTGCGTGGACTCGCGGACGCTCTGGCGAACGGCCTCGTTATCCGGTTCGTTCGCGAGTTTCCGGAAATCGTTGAAGAACTTTCCGATGAGGCGGTTCAGTCCCTCTCCGCCCATTTCGTTGAAGACGTCCTCCGTCTGCTTTAACGCGAGATCCTTCTCTTCCATATGGGAGAGATCGCGGCCAGCGGCCCGGATCTGCTTTTCGATGTAGTGGTCGTTGATGCGTTCGGTTCGGGCCACGAGCGTGCCTTGGCCGAGCATATTCTTCGCGCCGTACGGGGTCGCGTTGTCCGCTTTCTGCTGTACGCGCTGACGCGAGTACCCTTCCGTATTTGCATTGGAAATATTGTGGGACGTGGTCGACATCTGCGCTTTCGCAGCGACCATCCCGCTTCTTCCCGTTTGCATGACGTTAGGTAGCGCCATCGTCCGTTCCTAAACTCCCGTTACGCTTCCGTGGAGAGCATCCGGGCGCCGCCCGTTTGCGCCACTTTTTGGCCCTGGTTGCCGTAGGTATCCGTCGAAGGCTGGGCTTCGCCGAGTACATTCCGTTTCATCTCGTTCACATGTTCGAGCGATCGTTCGACGAAATCGCGATTCGATTCGTTCAGCTTCTTCGCGCGCTCGATCAGCACCGTTAGCGCGGTCAGAGCGCTGCGAAATTTCTCGGCGGTTGGCGCGTCGTGAGGTTCGATTTCCTGAATGATGAAATTCAGCGTCAGATCGCGTAGCGGCTTCTTCCACTGGAACGCGAGATCCGTCGAAATACGGATTCGCTCGCTTTCCGCGAGTCGAATCGTCTCGATGACGAGTTCCTTGGCGTGAGTGTGTTCCGTGATCAGCTTGATGTCGGCGGCGACGAACGCTTCACGCTCCATCTTGCAAACTTCGTAAAGTTGCCGATGGAGACCGAGCATCCGCTGCAAGCAGGCGTACAGCTGGTCGAGTGTGGTGGGTGATTGTCCGGACACGTGAATCCTCCTGATTCATGTTTCCACTGCCTAAAAAGCGATCATCCTGATCGCTTCGCGAGAACCAGAGCTTACATGCTCATATGTTCTTTGATCATCTTGTCGGCGACGGCATCTCCGTCGACCTTGTATTCGCCGCTGGCGATCCGGCGTTTCAGCTCAGCGACTCGCTCTTCGCGAACATCGGGAGCAGCGGACGCGGCGGAATGTACCTTCGCGAATTCTTTTCCTTTATCGGAGATATCCGCGCGAGCGGAAGGCGACGTGCCGTCGTTCTTCTTCACCTGCTCGATGATTCGAGCACGATCCGTTTTCGCCGTTTGCTCGGACTTTTTCAGTCCTTCGGTCTGCGTATTCGTAATGTTCTGACTGGCGCCTGGATTAACTCGCATCGGTACCTCCTGTACTGCTTGCTATACTACGATCTTGGACGTTTGTCTGGGCGGGCTTCGTGGCTGGCGCGGGTACCGAGTTCACGGCCTGCGCCGCGGGATCCGCTACTGGCTTCGTTCTTCCGTGGACCGGAGCCTTATTCCCATTGTAGCTACGCTGCTCCAGATAGGCAATGATCTGATCCGCTAAACCGACCGAGTTTGTCCGAGCAGTTTGCTGGGCCACCTCCGCGTCGAGCATGCTTCGGTATATTTTTGTCGCCGAATTTTCGAGACTCAGCTCCGAGGGTTCGACGGTGCCCCGCATGGCCTGCATCATCGTATTCAGGAACATGGCTTCGAGCCCTTCGGCGGCCTCTCGGATCTGGGGATCCACGTCAGCCCTTTGACGGGGCGGAGGTGGGGGTGAGAGGGGCGAGACTTTCATCCCGCCCCTCTCAGCCGCATACCTGCGAGCTCGCTCCCCACTTCCGTGTGGGAGTCGGCGTTGGTTTCAAGATTTGATTCCGTACCCGGGGCCTGGACTTGCGTCCAAGTCATATCGCGCACACATCCTGTGTTTGCGGCATGAGGGGGTTCGAATTCCCGTCTTGTTTCCTGGATCAACGCCAGAGCACTCGCATCTTCCATAACGCGTGAACGAGCCACACGCAGGTCGCGGCGAACTTTTTCCATTCCCGAAAAGAGTTCGGGGGAGAGAACCGGTCCTAGTCCATCATCGAGAATGAAATCTTTCCAAAGAATCACAAAATCTCCAGTTCGGCTTGAAGAGCACCCATGCTCTTGAGGGTTTGAAAAATAGAAGTCAGGTCTTTCGGCTGCACGCCTAAGGTATTTAAAGCTTTCACGAGGTCCGAAACGCTGGAGCCGCCCTTGAGTTCCGCGACTCGTCCCGCTTTCGTCGCCGCGGCCGCACCCGAGCCGCCGACTTGGATCGAGAGATCTCCGTGCGCGATGGCGACCGACGTGATCGTGATCTTATCTCCCATCACGACCGTACCCGTGCGTTCGTTGAGCACGACCTTCGCTTTCGAATCCACATTGATGCTGATGTTTTCGATCGCCGCCATGAACTCGACCGAATTCCCTTCGTAATTAAAGGGCACGACGACGTCGAGGGTCGCGCTATCGCGAGCGGTGGCGTACTTCCCGCCGAGCTCGCCGTTGATCAGCACAGCCAAGCGCGCCGAGGTCGTAAAATCGGGGGAATGGAGGGTCAAGCGCACCGAACGCTTCTGGGAAAAGTTCGTGTCTACGTCCTTTTCCACGGTCGCTCCCATCACCACTCGTCCCACGGTCGGAAAGTTCTTGGTCGAGCCATCGGCGATCGAGCCGATCGAAACCGCGCCTTGGGCGACGGCGTAGATGTTTTGGTCTCCCGCGCGAAGCGGAGTGACCAAGAGCGTTCCGCCTTCAAGCGAAGACGCATCCCCGATCGAAGACACGGTAATGTCGATCTTATTTCCGGCGCGGGCAAACGCGGGGAGTTTCGAAGTAACGATCACCGCGGCCGCGTTCTTAGATTTAATCCCGCCCGCGTTTTTGATCTCCAGCCCAAGCTTTTCGAATAAACGACCGAGCGACTGGCTGGTCACTTCCGCATTCGAATCGCCCGAACCTTTCAAGCCGACGACGATTCCGTAGCCGATCAAGATGTTTTCGCGCACGCCTTTCACTTCCGCGACGTCCTTCAGCCGAGCCGCATGGGCGCTCGGAAACATTCCGGCCACCGAGGTCAGCGCCAGAATCATCGTCCCTACGGACTTAGCGTACGGCTTCAATACGGTATTCATACAGTTTTCCCGAGGTGATGGTTTCGTCAGGCGAAATGTCGGTGTGTTTGGCAATGGCGACGACGCTCACCATCTTTGTTTGGCCGCGATGGCGAATGCGTTTCAAACCCCGAAGCTTGTAGTTCCCGTTTGGATAACGCTCGAGCACCTCCATCATGATGGGGTCCCCCGCCTTGATTTCCAGGGATTTGCGAAGATCCAGTTCCGCCCAAGTCGTGGTCGGTACTTGGACTCCCGCCTCGCCGAGGCCCGCTGGCGCGCGGTTCGCGGCGGCTTGAGAATTCGCCACTTGATCGCCCGCGGCGGCCGGCGCATTCGGATCTTCCGGCAGTCCCATCGCCCGTCTTCGCGCTCGCTCTTGGGCCATTTCCATTTCCGCGTCGCGCTCGTCGGGACTCATCGTCCGCTTAAGCTCCGCCGCGACATCGCGGATGAAATCTTCCTCGGTCATGACGGTGATCAGGTCTCCGTCCGACTTGATATTGTTCTTCGTCAGGAAGTAATTGGTTTGCCCATCGGAATTCCATAGCGAGCCATCACTGCGGGAATCGTCGATAAAATCGGCTTTGGTCGCACGAGCGCCGTTTTTGTATTTTTTTTGCATAACCGGACGATCTGCGAGCTGTAGGCGTCCTTCTTCGTCGACTTCTCCCACCGGACGACGACGCATGTTCCGCTCTTGTTCCCCATCGGCAAGCCAGGTTCCTTCTCCGCCCATGCGGCCGGAACTCGCGCGGCGTTCGGAGTGGCCGGGCGTCTCGTCCGAGGCGGGGTCCCGGTAGCGACCCTCGTCCAGCATTGAGGCTTCCGAAAATCGGCCGCCGGATACCGGTTCGCGGTCGTATTGGTATTCGTCGTTTAGATCGGGACGAAGTCCGCCCATGATGCCCGCACATCCACTCAAGCTGCCGAGCGCAAACAACAACCCGGCCGCGCCCAGCGCGATCCAAACCGATGCGAGACCTGAGAACGGCGTAGCGTTCAATTCCTTATCCAAATCTAGATTCACAATTTCACCTCGACAATACCGCCTTCACGAAGATGTCCCGTCAGTTCTTTTTTGGTTTTCTGGGTGAGCACCCGAACGCTTTGATTCATATATCCAGGCTCTTGGACAAGGCCTTGGGTCAGTAACTGGATTTCTCCCGAAAGGATCTTCACCTGTACGGTGTCGCCGCGACGGATGTCGGGCACTTTTTCGACGCCGCTTGAAAGAGGGTACTGGCCTTCAAGAATCGTCTGACGCGCCTGGAGCCCTTCAACCGCTTCCTTCGCGCCGAGCATCACGCCGCGATACTGGTAGGCCAATCCTTGGGCGACGTTGATCGGCTGGAGCGAGAAATCGTCCCGCGACAATCGTTCGCCGGGGCGAATTCGCCGGGTTGCGACGAGCGTCGGGACCATCGCCGAAAACCGGGCTTGGCCGAGGGCGGACGATCCGTCGCTATAAGTAACGGTGTAATCGGCCGTTCCCCCGCCATTCTCCGAGAGGATGCGAACCTGTTTGGGAGTCGCACCTTCCCGCTCCACCGGAAAAGTCGACCCGGCCAAGAATTCGATCGTCGCGTTCGGATAACGTCGGCCGATTTCCGTGCGGACGCTGTTTTCGATGGGGTCGATTTCTGCCGACTGAAGTTTTTCGTTTGCTTGTCCGAGAGGAGATAAGAGAAGGCCCACTCCGAACGCGACCACGAATTTAAGTAAAAGTTTCAAGCGTCGGTTCCTTACTTGATGTTAACGGTGGCATTCAGCATCTGGTCCGCGATTCCCATGACCTTCGTGCCCATTTCGTAGGCGCGTTGGGTTTGGATCATCTCCACCATCGAATTCGCGACGTTCACGTTGGACCCTTCAAGGGCCCCTTGGCCGATGTTTCCCAGTCCGTCTTCGCCCGGAATTCCTTGGATCGGCGCTCCGGTCGCGGGAGTTGCGCGGTGAAGATTATTTCCAATCCCCATCAACCCCTGTTCGTTCACGAAACTCACGAGCTGGATTTGGCCCAAAACGCTTTCTTCCGCGTTCGGAAGCGTCGCTTTGATCTCTCCGTTCGGCGTAATCGTAATCGCGATCGCATTTGTCGGGAGCACCACGTTCGGCACAATCTGGGAGCCGTCGGTTAACATCATCCGTCCCTGGGCGTCCCGGTGGAACGCGCCGTGACGGGTGTAGGCAATCTCACCGTTGGGTCTTTGCACGGGAATAAAGCCTTGGCCTTCCACCATAATATCGAGGGGATTCCCCGTGATTCGCGATGGGCCTTGTTCGAAAATTTTGTGGCTGGCGCCGACTTTCACACCCATCCCGGTTTGAATACCGACGGGAGTTTGCGACGCCGCACCGACTTGAGCGCCGGGCTCTTTCGTCGTGTCGTACATCAAATCGCTAAACTCCGTGCGCATCCGCTTGTAGCCGTCGGTATTCACGTTGGCTAGATCGTGCGAGATTCGCTCGATGTTGGCGGTCTGGGCTTCAAGCGCGGTTGCAGCGGTGGATAAAGTACGAATCATTCCCTAGCCTCACAGTTTCCCGATGTCATTTGCTTCGCGTCCCATCATTTCCCCGTAGGTCTTCATCACCTTGAGGTCGTGCTCGAAAAGACGATTGGCCTTAATTAAATTGGTCATCTCTTCCACCGGGTTGACGTTTGATCCCTCGAGCATGCCCTGGTGGATTTTGGAGTTGGTCGGTTCGACGAGCGTGTTTTTCGCTGGATCCGTATTCACGAAGTATTGCATCCCCGTTTTCTGTAAAAACCGAGGATCCGAAAACTCAACGAGGCTAACTTGGCCGATTAAATCGCCGTTGGCGTAGATTTCGCCTTTTTCCGTGAAGCTGAGATTCGTGCGGTCTTTGAGATTGATGAAGCGCGAAGCGATCTCCGGGTCTCCAAGCGAACCCGGAATCGGCGCACCGGACACTCCGCCGAGTTCGGGACTTACGGCGGTCGCAGTGAGCGCGGCCGGCTCGGCGGCGGCGATTCCGCCCGGCCGACTGGCCAGCACGGGGAATCCTTCGTTCGTAATGAGGCGCCCGTCGACAGCAACTTTGAGGCTTCCGTGTCGCGTATAGCGCAGCCCTTGCGGGGTAGAGACCTAGTTTATACCGGGTCCCTCGATCGCGACGTCTAGTTGCGCTTTAGTGATTTTCATAGGGCCCTGGCGCCAGTTCGTAAACGTACCTTCGACGACGACATGGGATTGGTCCTTGTCGTAAATGGGGTTGAGATCTTTATCGCGCACCGGACCAATATGGATCGACGGCCGGTCGTGCTCACGCTCGACCGACGATAAGTACTCTTTGAACGCCGGCAGGTCCTTTTTAAAGCCGTTGGTATCCACGTTCGCTAAGTTATTAGCGACGATCTCCACGGCTTGGGCCTGCGCAGCGGCGCCCGATACTGAAGTCCACATCCCTGTGGCCAATTCATCCCCCTGAAACGTTGCCTTCATGGCAAATGCTTCAGTAGGTAAAGAAAGCAATCGACATGCCGTCGCGCTTTCTCCTTAGATAACACCAACACCACCCGGAAACGACAGCTCCGCTCGGCAATTCCACGCTAGCTACTCGGCAAATTCGCCGTCCAAAATGGAGTATTTTTCCTATTTGAGCCGCAGCGCCCACGTATGACATATTCACGGCAAAGATTTTGACGCTTTCAACCCGGGACCGACATGAAACGCCTCGCCGCCCTTCCTTATCGCGAAAAAAGAATTGAAGAACTGCGGACGGAAGTCGCGGGGTGCACGGCGCGGCTAGGCCGCGCCCCAAAACTTCGCGTCGTTATGGTCGGAGACCATCCGGCGAGCGCTCTCTACGTTGCGAATAAAGAGAAGCTCGCGCTTGAGATTGGGATGGACGCCAAGACGGTAAAGTTTCCTTCGAACGTGACCCCGGACGAAGTGGCCATGGCGATCCGGAAGCTCAACGAAGACCCAACCGTGGACGGGATCTTGATCCAGCGCCCGCTCCCTAAAAATTTTCGCGAAGAAGACGTTTTGCTTTGGGTGTCTCCGGAAAAAGACGTCGATGCTTTCCACCCGGAGACCGTGGGGAGAATGGCGCTGGGACTACCCGGGTTTCTGCCGTGCACGCCGGCGGGCTGTTTGAAGCTTCTAGATTTCTACGGCTACTCGCTCGCCGGAAAAGTTACCTGCGTCGTTGGAAGAAGTTCGATCGTGGGAAAACCCTTAGCCCAGCTCTTGATCCAGCGGGACGCAACCGTCATCCATTGCCATAGCCACACCGTCGACCTTCCGTCGCTCACCCGTCAGGCGGATTTTCTATTCGTAGCCGTAGGCAAACCGGGATTGATTCGTGCAGAACATCTCAAGCCCGGAGCCGTGGTAATCGATGTAGGCATCGGAAAGAATGCAGAAGGAAAAACGGTGGGCGACGTGGACTTCGAGAGTGCCGCAAGTGTCGCGTCTGCAATCACGCCCGTGCCCGGTGGGATTGGCCCGATGACGATCTTGGGGCTTCTCGAAAATACTTTGGAGTCTGCTTTAAAAACGGCGAACACGCGAGAATCTAGCGCCGGAAAATAGGAATCAACTATGGCCGCCTCTTTAAAACAAACCGCACTCATCGAAGAACACCGTAAGCACGGAGGTCGATTAATCGATTTCGGCGGATGGGAACTCCCTGTGCAATACACGGGCGTGATGGACGAGCATCTCGCGTGTCGTTCGGCCGCGGGACTTTTTGATGTCAGCCATATGGGCGAAGTGATCGTGGAGGGCGCGGACGCCGAAAGGTTTCTGAACCATCTCGTGACGAACGACGTGACGAAGATCGAAATTGGCCAGGCCCAATATTCCGTACTCTGCCGACCCGACGGCGGCATCGTGGACGATCTGATCGTTTATCGTCGCGCTTCCGATCGATACTTTGTCGTCGTAAACGCTTCGAATACCGACAAAGACTTTGCCTGGATGCAAGAGATCCATCAGCGTGGCGGTTTTAAATGCCGTCTCGTAAACGAGAGTTCCCAGTGGTCCCAGATCGCGATCCAAGGTCCGCGAGCGGCGGAGATTCTCCAGGCGCTTACGGAGACTGCGCTTTCGGAGATCAAGACCTACCGCTTCGCCGAAGGAAAAGTTTTGGGAATTCCCGCGATCCTCGCGCGGACGGGCTACACGGGCGAAGACGGGTTTGAAGTCTACGTCGCTTGGAACGAGGCGCCCACGATCTGGCGAGCACTCGTCGAAAAAGGCGCGCCGCTTGGGATGAAACCCTGCGGACTGGGTGCGCGCGATACGCTTCGGCTTGAGGTGAAGTACCCGCTTTACGGTCACGAACTAACCGACGAAACCCATCCGCTGGAAGCGGGCCTAGGCTGGGTCGTAAAACTCGAGAAGGCCGAATTCGTTGGAAAAGACGCGCTCGTTGCCGCGAAGGCAAAGGGTCTTACCCGTAAACTCGTTGGGATCGAAATCAAGGGCGCCGGAATTCCGCGTCAGGGATACCGCCTGCTCGACCC
>CAZAKW010000064.1:0-11014 GCA_964485835.1 uncultured Bacteriovoracaceae bacterium | reverse complement strand
GAGCAGGCATTGGCGTCGGCTGGAAATCCCTCAAACGTCGGCGGGATTGCCGTCGGAATCGCAAGATTTGGTTCCTTGCCGGTATTCACGATTTCCTTGAAACGAAGATCGGCGACGCTCGCTCCGTAAGTATTCGCGCTTCGTTTACCGTGAACTTCTCCCGCCGCGGTTCCTTCACGGACGCCACGGGCGGAACCGATATCCGCACCGTTACGGTACTCCCTCGTGTGCGAGCTTACCGGATATGCGTCGATGCCCAACCAGTACCCCAGGACGAAGTTGTATTTCCAATTTTCCAGCTCTCCGAACGTATTCACAACTCGGTTCGCCACCGTTCGGGCCTGTTGATCGGCGTAATTCCAGATCTCACGATCCGACATATCGAAAGGAGGCTCCGGGCGCGGCTGCGGATCAGGATTTCCGCCGCCGGACCGAAGCGTGAAGGAGCGTTCGAAGTGGCCGCCGTCGTGATTAAATTGGAGGACCTTTACCGTAAGTTTGTCACCATTTCCGACACTTCCCGAAGGGGTCGTGTAACTGAAGCTTCCGTTAGAGTGGGTGTTGTTATCGGCGAGAAAGGCACCGTTCACGTAAACATTGAATTGAAAACTGCTACGTCCTGACTTCGTGAACCCTTCGCCTACGACGGTCGCTTGATTGCCGTTAAATCCGGTGAGCTCGATATTGGCCGCGAGTGCGGGACTCGCGCCGAGAAGAACGGCGAGCAGTACGGCGCTCCAGTGTTTATAAAAAGGCATATTCAGGGACACCATTTGCGAAAACTCCTTAAGAATAGGGGACAATTTGCGGGAACTTTTTAAAATTTGTCGAGACAAATACCAGGACCAAACTCTCGGCAAAGAAAGCGCCACTACCCTCACTTCGGCCAATGGCTTGATGCTTGGGCAGAACCTTTTGGGCGCTTCGGCGACCACGAGTAATGTTCTTTCATCGCTTCGGTCGGCGAAGTCGAAATCGACTTCGCAAAAATCGCATACCCGTGCGCTTCTTCGTAATGACCAAGCGCCCAGAGTGAACCGACGTAACCGGAGTAGAGATCGGCCGTTTTATAGGCGTACTTTCCCTTCGTATCAAAGGGTTTCGGATCGGAAAGTAAATCCTCTCTCGGAAGTTCGTAGAATTCGTACAAGGCATTCGTCAAAAACGGCAGGAAAAAAGCCGCCGATTCGGAATGCCGCCTTTTGACGAGGGAGTGCGCGAGATGGGCCACGAAATAAAAGTGGTAAAACCCTTCGTGCAACCACTCCGTATCGACGTTTGGGTAGGGGCGAACGACCGTCGCATAATCTGCCCCTTTTGGGCCACGGAACCGCTCTGGATGCAATGCATCAATCGCTTTTTCCCACACCTCGAGTAACTCTGGCGAAACGGACTTCCCTCCGATGCGGGCATACTTCGTAAAAATTCGGTTTGAATTCGTGTCCTGGAACAAAAGGGCGATCCACTCGCTTGCAGCCGAATCGTCAAGCGTGAACTTTCGCGTATATTCCCAAAGTTTGAAACGGGTTCCGCTCTGGATCGCTTTTTCTACTTCCAGAGGGATCTCGGAGAGATAGGTATAAACGGTGGGAATAGCAAGAATCGTCCCTAGCCTCTTTTTAAAGAAAACCGGATTGGTTTCACCGTCTTTCAGCGGTGACAAATCGAGATCCAGGATCCGAACCGTTTCGTATGCGGCCATTTCGCATGCCCGCTGGCGTTTCGTTTGGAGCGCCCATTCCGAGTACTGCGCGCATTTATAAACGAGCGCTGCGCGCAGGCACATCCGCATTCCCGTCCCATCGCAGTATTCTTCAAACATCCCCGGCGGGCGACTTGCAGCCCCCGCCGATGCCACCGCGAAAGAGAGCGCAAAAACAGTCCCTAGAACGGCAAACATCACCTTTACAGGCAAGATGTGGGGAGAGGCAGAAATGCGCTTCCAAGCAATTGAGTTTTTCAAGCGGCCGAGGATTAGCACGGCACGTCTCGACGAATCAAGCAACGATCCGGAGGTTCGTCAACTCTCCTTGGTTTCGTTGGCTCGGTTGGATTAATTGAGCGAATTAAATGGAAATTCCTCGATAAGAACGGACTACCTTCATCCTATCGCGACAAAGCGGCGACGAGCCGGCGAGTTGCTTAAATCGACCTTTCAGTTTCGATTTCTCCTCAAACCCCTTCTCAAGCAGGGAGCCTGCGCCGATTTCCGTTCGAACCTCGGCGAGGTACCCAAAAAGGTCGGGAGTTCTCACGATCCCCGCCTCGTCGACGCCCGAGCGCCCTACAAACTGCGCGGGCATTTCCGGGCGCGAACCACCCAACTTTTCCCAAAGTCTGAACTCTCCAGCCGGCACGTATGCGATGGGTCGACTCACGATGCGTCCATCGGGGAGTCGCACCGGCTCGGCGCCACAGATATAACTGGTGATCGTTACTTCGCCGGTGGCCGACTTCTGGATCTCAAATCGGACGAAGGAATCTTCGCCGGCGGGCTTCGTTTGGGACTTCTTCCCATCCCCCCACTGAGGGATCGGCACCGTAAAAGGTCGGTTGATCGGGAGTCCTAGGTCGGATGCCCGCACAAATACGACCTCGGCATTTTTTTTAACGCCGATCAATCCCGGATCTCCCGCCGCCAACAGCGCGGCTATGCCTTCGACTTTACTTAAGTTCGCGGCCAATTTCGGGTTGCCGGAAATTGCCTCGTCCACTTCCGCTACAACATATTCGGTTTCCCAAGTGTTGTTGCCGATCGCATAGAAGTCAGGCTTTCCCTGCGAGTATTGCAGATTAATCACACTCCCTTTCATCGCGGCGAAATAAGCGTCAAGGCTGTTAAACTTCTTCGCCGGATCGGTAATCCACTTATTGATATCGTCGATGGTGCCGACATTGTTGTAAATCACTGGCGGAATTTTTCGAGGATCCTCCGGAATTCGATAGGCTAATCCGGGTTCGGGCTTCGTCCAAACTGAACCCGTAGGATTGAACTTCGCAAGTCGCTCAAGAAGTTCCTGCTGGGTAACGACGTCCTCAGGACCTGCGTTACTAGAACGAGGTGCGCCCATCCCCAAAACAAGGATTACAACACTTAAACGCGAAACCCACAGGGTCGTCTTTGCGAACGGGAATTGGATTCTCATTATAAGCCCTTGTCCTAATATCCCACGAATCGACAATATCAAGGACTGCCGGATCGATAGAGGAAGTGACCCCGATCTTTAGAGTCGAGTTGCTTAAATTATCCGAATTTTCCTTCGAAATAGAATCGGCAAACTTTTCCACGTAGCCGTCGATGGAAATGAAATCATCGGCGGTAAAACGACGCGCTGCGGACTACCGCTGTGAAACGGCGCGCACAAACCCCGCCACGTCCATCCGCCCGCAAGCCGAGGTGGAAAGCAGCTTTTGCGTAGAAGTCGCGCACAACGCATCCGCAATCGTTTTCCGGGAAAGATCCCGTTCAAGCGAGAGCCCAAGCGCGATCGCGCCGGACACCTGCGGCGTCGCCATCGACGTGCCGGACATCGGTCGATACTGGCCATTGGGAAACGTCGAGTGAATCTCCGTGCCAGGTGCGTAGATCATGACCGACTGATTCCCATAATTTGAAAACGAAGAACGACGATCTCCGGCGTCCGTCGAGCCGACGGAAATCACATTCGCATAGTTCGCCGGATAAGTAGGATTGAGGTCGTTATCGTTCGATTCGTTGCCGGCGGCGGCGACGAAAATCGCCCCGCGATTCGTCGCACGCTGGATGGCGTCGTTCAGCAACGGGGAGGCGCCGCCTCCGCCCCAAGAATTCGATAATATCCTCGCGCCACGCGAAACGGCGTAGTCGATCGCACGAATGGCATCGGCGGTATCGCCGCTTCCGCTCGCGCCTAAAAACTTGATCGGCAAGATCTTCACCTTTGGTGCCATCCCGCGTATACCGATCGCATTCTTTTCCGCCGCAATGATTCCCGCGCAATGGGTTCCGTGGCCGTTATCGTCGTACCCATTGGGGCGGTCGTTATGGAAATCGTAGCCATAGATATCGTCAACATAGCCATTGCCATCGTCGTCCACGCCCGGGCGACCGTTTTTTTCCGCCTCGTTCACCGCGATGTTGTTCCGCAGATCGGGATGGAAATAGTCCACTCCGCTATCAATCACAGCCACAATCACCTCGGCGGTACCTTCGGTGATCTTCCACGCATCCGGGGCGTTCACCATCGCCCGCGAGTAATCCAATTGCTCAGGTGGTTGGAACGGGAGACCGCCTGGAGGCGTCGTCGGGGCGGGTGCGATCCCCGTTGGAGCCGGCGTGGGCGCCGGCCTCGGCGCCGGTTGCCGACGACCGAATTGGGTTACGTAGATCTGGTTATCTTCGCAATAAGCATCCACGCAAATCGATTTCGCGTCTTCCGCGGAAATCGCCCGCACTTGGGAACCGACTTTGGCGACGATCGGAAGAAAGGTTTTCTGCCCCGATCTAGCGCATCCAGCCAATGCGAAAGTCACGAAAATGGCGGGAACGACACGAACAACGAAACGTAGGGTAATGCGACCCATCCTGAACCTCCCTGTCCTGGATGTTTAAAACTACTAAAGCCCCCGAGATCCTTTCGGGGAGCGGCTTCGCAAGCGTCTCACCTTTTTTTAATCTATGGCTAGATAATAATTACCGAGACGCCGCCGTCGGAAATATTTTTCCGTTTTCGCCATGCCGCTGACGATGAAATTCCCGTAAAAACACGCCTTTCCCTTCACACGCCGGAAACACCTAGGAAAACTATTCCGGGTTTGAATCCGAGTCCTTTAGCATCGTAGCCAAGTAGTTTTTCAATGACGCCCATGGAAGGAGCATCAGTGAGAGTTGCAAACGGAATGCAGTTCAGCGGTTCGATTCGGAGTTTGACCCCATTTGTGACCGGCAGTTTGGCGATCGGCATGGTTCTCAGTTTGAGCGCCCAAGCCACGGAACCGACCGAGCCCGTGATTTACGGCGACGACGACCGGAAGGACCTTTACTCCGTCACGGATTCTCGCGAGCTTGAACTTGCGGCGTCCACGGTTGCGCTCATGCCGCGGGGAAATCTCCAAACGAACGGTGATCGCGTCGATGTTAAGGCGAACAAATTCGGCGAGCGGATGGGACTCTGCGCGACCGAACGATTCTACGAGCAGCCGAGCGGCGCTTTTTGTTCGGGTTCGCTGGTCGGCGAAGATTTGGTGATCACCGCCGGTCACTGCATCGAAAACCAAACCGATTGCGACAAAACCCAGTTCGTCTTCGATTATGCGATCACGACCGAAGGAGAGTTTCCAACGTCGGTTCCGAAAGATTCCGTCGTCGGATGCCAATCGATCGTCGCGCATAAACTCGAACATTCCGGAGCCGACTACGCCGTAGTTCGCCTGGACCGGAAAATCACCCAGCGCAAACCCCTGCGCTTGAACCGGGTCTCCGATCTTAAAGTCGGCGACCGAATCGGCGTGATCGGACATCCCAGTGGTCTCCCCACGAAAGTCGCCTTCGGCGAATCCAACGTGCGTAACGTAGACGCGCCGGGTTTCTTCGTCTCGAATCTGGACACTTATGGCGGTAATTCGGGAAGCGCCGTTTTCAACGCCACCACCGGACTGATCGAGGGAATCCTCGTCCGCGGCGAACGCGACTTCGTTCGCACTCCGCTTGGCTGCATGGCTTCCTACACTTGCGCCGCAGACGCATGCCGAGGCGAAGACGTGACGAAGATCTCCGAAGTGCTCTCCTCGGTGCCGGAGCCTCGCAGATCGCCGTCGAGTAAATGGCCGACCCTCGGTCGAGGCCGTTAGTCTCCAGGCTTCCGTTTTGACTAAGACTCGCCCGGCTTGCGCTTCGCAATCGGAGTCCCCGCGTATTCACGCCGGGCGAGTTCCTCGAATAGAAATTGCGACCGCAGCGGCAGTCCCTTGAACAGCTGCTTTAAATAGGGAGAAAAATTCCCCCGCGCCGCGGCCGCCGTGCGTTTCTTCCACGTGCCCAGCGGAGTCAACTCCCTCGCCTTCACCGCGTCCGAAAGATAGATCGGGATCAACACCTCTTCGACGTACTGATAGACCGACGGATCCGAAATCCGAAACGCGATCTCAAGCCGGGAAAAGAAGTTTCGCGGCATCCAGTCCGCGCTGCAGATATAAAGTGCGCGCGCATTGGCAAAGTAATAAATCCGGGAATGTTCCAAGAAACGATCCACGACGCTGATCACCCGAATATTCTCCGAGAGTCCTTGGATTCCTGGAATCAGCGAACACGCTCCGCGGACGATCAAGTCGATTTGCACCCCGGCTTGCGAGGCCGCGTAAAGCTTTTCCACGACTTGCTCGTCGACGAGGGCGTTCACTTTCGCGACGATGCGGGCCTTATTTCCAGCGCGCGCGGCTGCGGCCTCTTCTTCAATATGGGCGAGCAACCGGCGATGGAGGCGAATCGGGGCGGCAACGAAATGTTTGAACGTCGAGGGCACCTCCTCGCGAATGATCGCATCGAAAAAGTGGCGTCCGTCGCGACCGACCTCCGGCCGGGAAGTGATCACCGCAAGATCGGTATAAAGCCGAGCGGTCGCGGCGTTGTAGTTCCCGGTTGAAATGTGGGTGTAATGGTACTCTTGCGGCGCCCCGGGCCTTCCTTCGGCATCCGGCCGAGATTCTTCGCGCGTAATCAGCACGATCTTCGCGTGGAGCTTGAGTTTTCCGAATCCGAAGTACACCTCCACTCCGGCTTTTTTGAGCTCCTCCGCAAGGCGAAGATTGTTGAGTTCGTCGAAACGCGCGCGAAGCTCGATCACGACGCGGACTGTCTTGCTTTTCGCCGCTTCTTTAAGCGCTTCAATCACCGGCGAGAGCGCATCCATCCGATAAACCGTCTGTTCGATCGAGCGGACGCTTGGATCGGCACAAGCCGCTTGCAGAAAGCGCACGAACGCATCGAACGAATCGTACGGGTGGTGAAGGAATACGTCTTCGCGCTCGATCTCGGCAAAAATCCGGTCGGGCCGCTCGAATAATTTTGGAATGCGGCTTTCAAGCGGGGCATGTTTCAAGCCGGGCCAGGATTTTAAGATGCTCTCCGGACAAAGGTTTACCAACGTCCACAGGGATTGGAAAAAGAGCGACCCCGGGGCGATCATTACCTGCCCGGGCTGTAGCTTTAAGGCGGCCAAACATTGGGTCAAAAACGCGTCCTCAAATTGCCCGAGATACTGGAGTCGGACGGCCCGGCCTTTCTCTCGACGTCCAAGCCCCGAGCGAACGACATCGGGAATATTCTCGGGATCCTCCTCTTCGAGGTCGACCGAAAAGTCTCCGTCCTTTGTCAGACGAAGCACCCCGATCGGCTCGAACGTCGTCTCGAGATGGGTCATAATTAAATCGTCGAGAAAGAAAACGTAAGTCCCCGTCTCCGTCGGCGCGAGATAAACTCCGGGCAGCGACTTCGGCAGGCGGATCCATCGCTCGCCTCGGAAGATCACCGCGCTCTGGAGGTTTTCGAGCTCGATGAACTCCGCGAGCCGATAAGGCGCGGGTACGGCGAGACTCGGTAAAACCTGCTCGCGGAATACTTTCTCTCCGGCGACGTACGCAGGATCTCCGTCGATGGCGTCGCGCACGATTTGAATCCCCACTCCTTCAAGTTCAAAGCCTAGGGATTCGAGCGTGTCGGCTTGGCGGCCCGTGAATTGGGCCACCGTTTCGTGAACGCTGGCGCGGACCTCGGCGGTGTGTGCAGAGCGCACTGGATTGGACTTCTGCAGGGACGTGACCGAACGAGCGAGCGACGCGTACCGGATCATGAAGAACTCGTCGAGATTCGACTGCGAGATCGCCAGAAACTTCACTCGCTCCAAAAGCGGATTGGAAGGATCGCGCGCCTCGCTGAGCACGCGTTCGTTGAATTGAAGCCAGGAGAGGTCCCGGTGGATGAACGGGGACCCCGGTTGGACGAGGAGAGAAGGCAGCGTGGGGAGAAAACCCAACGTTTTGGCCATGACCGTTAGTTTATCACGTCTCCGTAAGTTCGACCGTCACGATTTCATTACGACCGGCCGGTTTTATCGTCTGACCTGAAGGGACGAAAAACTCATCCCCCGACAACGCTCGCCGAGGGGTGACGCCGCCGGGATCGATACCGATGCCGGCGATCTTCCCTGGGATTCTCCCGCCCGCTTACGAACGTTTTCGCAGGCCACACGATTCAGCTCCTCGTATTCCCGCATAAGAGCGACCGGATACGGGGCACTGCCCGTGGCGGAATAGAGTTCGGGCTCCTTGCCCGAGAGTAAAGGGAATCGATCTTTTTCTTGGCCAAGTCTGGCGCGAACGAACATCTCCCAGCGTCCAACGCGGTAAAAATCGTGCTGGATTTTCGTTCGATCCACCGCCAACCGGTTCTCGCTACCGGAGAGCACCAAATAGCGATCACATCGCGTCGAACGCAGATCTAACTTTCGCTTAAAATCAACGGCGACTTCGCACTCTGCGAAAACGGCGTCAACTTCCCCCCCATGCGCTTCGAGTGCGGCATGCATGTACCGCCCCGGAGTCAGTTCCGGATCGTACGGGTCCCAAGTCGGCGGCGTCGTCGCGTGCACGAGTTCGTGGGCTAAATCCATCGCAACATCGATTAAAGGTTGGTCTTTACGCAGGATCACGGTCACGAAACGTTCGCGGACTTCCTTACCCGTGCTCGGGTGATAGTGCCGAGTTAAAACGGCGTCCGTTCTCGACACCGGACCGTAGGCTAGGTGCTTGAGTAGGCCGTCACGCTCCTCTTCACCCCAAAACGCCTGTGCCCGCGCGAGAACTTTCTCTCCCGAAGGAACCCGCTCTAATAGTGCGATCGCATCCCGCGCGACGCGAGCCGACTCGGTTTTTGAACCCGCCGGTGCCAGAGCGGGAGAAAGGAGCGCACCCAGGAGTAAAAGGAACCCACCACGCATAGTCCGCGTATCGGCAAGCCCCGAAGAGAACCTGAAACGGATTGTGAGCGCCAAGATTCCGTCGTGAGATGTCCATGCGCGGAAGCTTGGTTACCGGAACTCTAGCCGCGCAAGGGCCTGTGTCAGTTCGACCTAGCCCTACCCTACCGACCCTGTGTCTTTCTCTGCACGTGTCTAAAGTTTGGACACCCGCGGGTCGCGCGATCCTACCTAGCCAATTGAAATCGTAGGGCTTTTTACAAAGCCAAAGCGGTGGCGCTTCGGCACATGCCTTGCTCTAAGTAGACCCGACACCCTACCCCGGTTGGTCCTGGGGATGTAGCCCAGGGGTCACTAAGAAGAGGTTCCCCGTGAAGTACCGTAATGAAAACCGTGTCTCCTTCGTTTCCCGCCGCGCTTTCGTGGCCACCGTCTCGGCGATCGCCGCTTTGAGTTTCGGTGCCATCGGTGGCACGTCGAAATTAAAGCAAGCCGTCGAACAGGGCTTTAAAATTTCAAGCTTCAAGAATTGGGGCATCGCGAATGCCCGCGCGAAGTCCCACATCGACGCCTTGGGCGCTTGGCAGCTTGAGAAGGGCTCCAAGAACGTGCTCGTCGCCGTGATCGATACCGGCATCGACTCAACCCACCCCGACTTAAAAGCGAACATCTACAAGGACCCCAAAGGCGGCTACGGTTTTGACTTCGTGAAGAACACCCCAAATCCCATCGACGAACACGGACACGGCACCCATGTCGCCGGCATCGTCGGTGCGATCGCCAACGCCAAGACCGGTGTTTCAGGCGTGGCCCAGAACGTTTCGATCATGGCCGTGAAATACTACGCCGAAGGCAACTCCGGTACGGTGAATCTCAAGAACACCGTCAAGGCGATCGAATGGGCCGTGAGCAACGGCGCGAAGATCATCAACTACTCCGGCGGCGGACCTGAATTCGCCGAAGAAGAGTACCTCGCGCTTAAGAAAGCCGAAGCCAAAGGCATCCTCGTGGTGGCGGCTGCCGGCAACGAGCGTTCCGATACCGACCTTCCGGAAAACTACTACTACCCGTCGGCCTACCGCTTGACCAATATCATCTCGGTGGCGGCGACCGACATTAACAACAAGCTGATTCGCTCTTCGAACTGGGGCAAGTCCAAGGTCGACGTGACGGCTCCTGGAGAAAATATTTTTTCGACGCTGCCGAACGGGCGCTACGGCTTTATGACCGGGACCTCGCAAGCGACGGCTTTCGTGACCGGGATCGCGGCTCTGCTGCTTTCGAAGGATCCGACGCTGACTCCAGCGCGGATGAAGGAAATCATCCGCGGGTCGGTCGATTCCTATCCCGAGCTGAAAACGAAAGTCGCGGCCGGCGGACGCGTGAACGCGAAGAAAGCGCTCTTGGCTCTCGGCGTGAAACTCCCGGCGGTGAAAGATACCGACGTGATCCGCTCGATTGCTCGTGGTCCTTCGGCAATCCTTCGGGCGCTTTCAGCGGAATAGTCACGCCGAGCTCCGAATCGAGCCCGCCGAAGTCCGGCTGGCGCTTGAGTTCCGTGGTCGTTTCGACCATGATGGAAGGGTTCCGTGAACCGCCCATCCCGCACTTCCGCACCACGACGTTTCCTTCCTCCCGACTCGCGGCTCGCACGCTGGGCTCCGGATTGGCGCATCCTCCTCTCCGCCCTTTTTCTTTTTCTGACGTTCGAACCCCTTGGCCTTTACGGGTTCGCCGCCATCGCGCTCGTGCCCTGGTTTGACACCTTGGCCACCGCTCCCTCCCGCCGGGAAGCGTTGAAACAGAGCGCGTGGCTAGGCATCCTGATGTCGCTGGTCGCGTTTTACTGGGTCGCTTACGTGATCCACCAGTTCGGCGGCGTGCCTTGGGTACTCGCGATACTAGGCTTGGGCCTTTTCTCGCTCGTGGGGCAACCCCAGTTTTTTATCGGCGCGGTCACGCTTCGCGCGCTTCTCCTTCGGAAGAATCTCGTGCGCTCTGGTTGGCGGGTCTTAGGTTACGGCGTCCTCCTCTCGCTTTTTTATTCGGGCCTCGACTGGGTC
>CAZAKW010000063.1:0-11151 GCA_964485835.1 uncultured Bacteriovoracaceae bacterium | reverse complement strand
GCTGAAGATTTCCGGGAGCGCAGGAAAAAAGCGGCGCCGTATCGTCCACCGAGTTCGCACGGGCGACGCGCTTTTGGAAATTGCCTCGCGGTACAACGTTCCTATGCGCCGAATTAAGCGCTTAAACGAGCTTCCTTCCAACCGAATCTACGTCGGCCAACGTCTGGTAATTGCGCGAGGAAATTAGGACGGCGGCGATTCGATCGTAACCCGCTGATATTACGAATAATATTCCGCGACCAGGAGTTCTTGTCGCGCTTTGTCAATCCTGATAAGCCTTCGGACTTCTCATGAGTTCCGCAATGCACATTCTTTTAGTGACGCCACCGATGACCCAATTGAACACGCCGTATCCCGCGACGGCGTATTTGAAGGGGTTTTTGCGTTCGCGAAATATCGAGGCGGCGCAAGCGGACCCAGCGCTTGAGCTTTTTTTGCGTCTCTTTTCGCGCGAGGGATTGGCGCGGATTCGGACCGAGTTGCTCGCGTCCAGCGTGCTTCCGGTGGATTCCGTCTCGTTTTTTTTGGAAAACTACGGCGAGTATTCGCGGACGATCGATTCTGCGATCCGATTTCTCCAAGGGAAAGACCCTTCGATGGCGATGCGGATCACGTCGCGGCGTTTTTTGCCGGAAGGACCGCGCTTCCGCGCGCTTTACGAATTCGGCGACGGCGGAGGATCCGAAGACCGCGACTACGCCCCGGATGCGGAACAACTGGCGTGGGCCTTCGGCGCGTTAGGGGTCCAAGATCAAGCGAAGTATCTCGCCTCGCTTTACCTTGACGACCTCGCGGACGTCGTTCGCGAAGGCATCGATTCGTCTTTTCTGCTTTCTCGGTACGGCGAGAAGCTCGCCGCAAGCCAAGCGACTTTTGCCCCGCTCGCGCGAGCGCTGGAGGCTCCCGATCGGTCGTTGGTGGACACGGTTCTTCGGGAAGTCACCGCCGACCTTTACCGCGAGCACCGACCAGAGCTCGTCGCACTGACCGCGCCTTTCCCCGGAAATGTGTACGGGGCTTTTCGCATGGCAAGCGAGTTTCGTCGCTTAGCCGCCGCGGACGGGAAGACCGTACGGTGTATTCTCGGCGGAGGATATCCCAATACGGAGCTTCGCGAACTCGCCGAGCCTCGAGTCTTCGATTATTTTGACGCCGTGACCTTGGACGACGGCGAACGTCCGTTTCTTTGCCTGCTTGAGTACTTCGCGGGCAAACGTAAGCCGGAAAATCTTCTGCGGACTTTTCTCCGTGTCGGCACGGGCGATTCCGCTCGAGTCGTTTTCTACTCCGACACGGGCGAGCACGATATCCCCCAAAAGGACACGGGTTGTCCGACTTACGAAGGCCTCCCTTTGGATCGTTACCTATCGATTTTCGAGCTGCCGAATCCGATGCACCGGATCTGGAGCGACGGTCGGTGGAATAAATTAACGCTTGCCCACGGCTGCTATTGGAAGAAGTGTAGCTTCTGCGACGTTTCCCTCGACTATATCGGCCGTTACGACGCGAATCCGGCGGATTTGATCATCGATCGCATGGAGCGAATCATGGCCGAAACCGGCCAAAGCGGTTTCCATTTCGTCGACGAAGCCGCTCCGCCTGCAGTCTTACGAACGATGGCCGAGCGCTTGATCAAGCGTGGCGTGCAGATCACCTGGTGGGGAAATGTGCGGTTCGAGAAAACGTTCACGCCGGAACTTTGCGAGCTTCTCGCCGCTTCGGGATGCGTCGCGATCAGCGGAGGACTGGAGGTCGCGGCGGATCGCCTGCTCAAAAGGATGAACAAGGGGGTTACCGTCGAGCAAGTCGCCCGCGTGACAAAAGCGTTTTCGGATGCGGGCATTCTCGTCCATGCCTATTTGATGTACGGGTTTCCCACCCAAACCGCGGCGGAAACCCTCGAATCACTCGAACGCGTGCGCCAACTCTTCGCTGCCGGATGTATCCAATCCGCTTATTGGCATCGCTTTTCTGCGACCGTGCACTCGCCCGTTGGAAAGGACCCCGAAGCGTTCGGCATCGTGCTCCAGGAAAAAAGGCTACCTCGAGGCGCTCGTCGCTTCGCGCGGAACGATTTGCCCTTTAACGATCCGACTGGCGAAGACCATACCGCGCTCGGCGTGGGGCTTCGCCGCGGGCTTTATAATTATATGCACGGGGTCGGACTCGATATCGACGTCCGCGAATGGTTCGAAAGCGAAGAGCTGGCCGTACCCGCCGTCGCGCCGGATCTGGTCGAGCGCGCCTTAGCGGCCGGAGCGAAAAGCGCGCGAGTTATTTAGGGGAGACGGCTTCAAGCTCGGCCCATCGCGCGTAAAGGGCTTCGATCTCGCTTTGCAGTTCCGCGATCGAGGTCATCAAGGCTGAAAGTTTCACGGCGTCTCGCGCGTTTTTCTCAAGACCCGCCTCGCTTTGGAGCCTCTCAAGCAGGGCTTCTTTTTCGTGAATCAGCGCCTCCATGCCGTCGAACTCGCGTTGTTCTTTAAATGATAGTTTTCGTCGGACGGTGGCGGGAGATTTTTCCGAAGCCGGCTTTTCGGCCGGAGCTGATTTCGAAGCGTTCGAGGCTTCCACGGACGCCGCCGCTTTAGCCACCGAACCGTCGCGTAGCCCCCGCGCCCATTGCTCCATATCGGCGTAACGAATCATCTCGGGGAATCCTAGGAGCTGGTCGCAAACGGCGTCCATAAACGCACGGTCGTGGGAAACCAGAATCACGGCCCCCGGGAAATCTTCGAGGCATTCCTCAAGAATGCCCAAGGTCTGGATGTCGAGGTCGTTCGTCGGTTCGTCGAGTACGAGTAAGTTCGCGGGCTCCAGCATCAAAAGCGCAAGCAGAAGCCGGCTTTGCTCTCCGCCCGAAAGTTTTCCGACGATCATGTCGGACTGGCGGGCATCGAAGTTAAAGCGATCCAGATACGAACGGACGTGGATTTTTCGTCCCTGGAATTCGACCGTCTCTCCATAAGGACAAACCGTTTTTAAAACCGTGCTCTCGGGATCGAGGGCGTCCCGGTTCTGCTCGAAGTAGGCGACTTGTAGGCCCGCCGCACGCAAGACCTCGCCCTCGTCCGGCGACTCCCCCCCGGTGAGTACGCGAATCAAAGTCGATTTTCCCGCGCCGTTTCGGCCGATCAAACCCAGGCGTGACCGGCGGGTCAAAAGAAGATCGAGATTTCGAAACAGCGTTTTGTCGCCGTAACTTTTGGTGACGGACTTCGCTTCGATCAGGCGCTTTGGTCCGCCTTCGATGGCTTGAAATTCGAGTTTGACCCGGGTTTCCTTGGATTTATCGCGAAGGGTTTGGGTTTCTTCCTCAAGCGCGTAGGTTCGATCGATGCGCGCTTTTTGTTTGGTCGTGCGCGCCTTCGCACCGCGAGCGAGCCACGCCATCTCGCGCTTGAGGGTATTCTCCATCGAGTCTTTGCGGGAGGCCATCGTCGCCAGATAGGTCGCCTTGGTCTCTAAAAAAGTATCGTATCCGCCATCGACAGAAAGAATCCCGTTGGGGTTGCGGCGATCGATTTCGATCACCCGCGTTCCGACGTTGCGTAGGAACGCCCGGTCGTGACTGATCGTCATCACGGCCATCGAAGAACCTCGGATAAAGTCCTCCAGCCACAAGATCGACTCGAGATCGAGATGGTTCGTCGGCTCGTCCAGCAGCAGGAGATCCGGACCACGGGCAAGTTCCCGAGCCAAAGAAACTTTTCGTTGGAGCCCGCCGGAGAGATTCGAAACCAAGGTGTCCTCAAGCGAGGCGCCACGTGTACTCAGCCCGAGACGGGAGAGTGCTTCTTCGGCGGCGCCAATCGCTTCCCAGTCGCCCGAGTCGGTATCGACGACTTCCAGTACCGCTTCGCGTACCGTGCAACCTTCGCGGAACGTCGGAATCTGGGGCATGTAGCCCACGCGTAGTCCGCGAGTGCGAGTCACCGCCCCGGAATCGGGTGCGAGTTCGCCGGCTAACATTTTCAGGAGGGTGGATTTTCCCGCTCCGTTTGGGCCGATCAACGCGATTTTTTCCCGTTCGAAAACGGTGAAGTTCAAGCCCTCGAAAAGAGGGCGCGAAGCAAACGAGTGGCGAAGCTCCTGGGCAGAAATCAGAACGCGAATAAGATCACTTCTTCTTGGTTTTTTTTACGAGAGGGACGTTTTCCGTCTCGATGCGGTCGCGTTTCGCTTCCACATTCTCGTGTCGGATTTCGGCGAGGATGCGCTCAATCGCATGGAGTTCGTCTTCGAGTTCCCACTTGGAGAGCATCATGATGGCGACCTCTTCGTGGTTATCGGGAAGCTTCATGCTGTCGTGCACTTTCAGCTTGTGACGGATGCCCAGGCTGCGTTGAATCAGCTCGAGTTTACGCTCTTTTTCCATATGTCCCTACGTTACGTTAACCACGCGCGACTTGCGAGCGAAGAACGTACTGGAGAATTCCGCCGTGACGGAAGTATTCAAGCTCGTTCGGCGTATCGATGCGCACTTTGGCTTCAAAGAGCTTCGCAGGCCCGTTCGGTGGGGTCGCCTTGACGGTGATCATCTGGCCGATACTCACTCCGGAGAGGCCGAGGAGCTCTAGGGTCTCTTCGCCCGTGAGTCCAAGCGTTGCCGCGCTTTCGCCGGCTTTGAATTGAAGCGCAAGGATGCCCATGCCGATCAGGTTCGAACGGTGGATTCGCTCGTAACTTTCCGCGATCACCGCGCGAATGCCAAGGAGCTTTGGCCCTTTCGCCGCCCAGTCGCGCGACGAACCCGTTCCGTACTCTTTGCCCGCAATCACGACCAGCGGAGTGCCCGCTTCCTGGTACCGCATCGACGCGTCGAAAATCGAAGTGGTTTCGCCCGAAGGGAAGTGCTTCGTGACGCCGCCCTCGATGCCCGGAACGAGTTTATTTTTCAAACGCACGTTCGCAAACGTTCCCCGCACCATCACTTCGTGGTTCCCGCGACGCGAGCCGTAGGAGTTGAAATCTTCCGGTTTCACTCCGAGCGAAATCAAATGCTGGCCGGCGGGGGACTTCGCATTGAAAGACCCGGCAGGGGAGATGTGGTCGGTCGTGATCGAATCGCCCAAAAGCGCAAGCACGCGAGCGCCGTGGATATCGGTCACGGGGGAAGGTTTTGCCGTCATTCCCTCGAAAAACGGAGGCTCCTTGATATAAGTCGAGTCTTTATCCCATGCGTAGAGATTGCCGGTTGGGACTTGAAGCTTGGCCCAAGCCGAGTTGCCCGCGAAGACTTGTTTGTAACTCGTCTTGAATTGGGTCGAGGTCACGTGCTTGCCGACGACCGCGCGAACTTCTTCGTCGGTGGGCCAAACGTCGGCTAAGAATACCGGCTTGCCGTCTTTGCCGATGCCCAGCGGTTCTTTCGTAAGATCGATGTTCACGCTCCCGGCGAGGGCATAGGCGACGCAAAGCGGAGGCGAGGCCAAATAATTCGCCTTCACCTGTGGGTTTACCCGACCTTCGAAGTTCCGATTGCCTGAGAGGACGCTTGCGACGAAGAGATCCCCTTCGGTAACCGCTTGGGCAACGGCATCCGGAAGGGGGCCTGAGTTTCCAATGCAAGTCGTGCAGCCATAACCCACGACGTGAAAGCGGAGCGCCTCAAGCGAAGCAAGCAACCCGGATTCTTTCAGGTAATCCGTGACGACCTTGGAACCCGGCGCGAGAGAAGTCTTTACCCACGGCTTGACGGTCAATCCCTTTTCGACGGCTTTTTTCGCGAGTAGTCCCGCGGCCATCAAAACCCCGGGATTGGAGGTGTTCGTGCACGAGGTGATCGCGGCGATCACGACCGCACCGTTTTCAAGTTTCCAGCTTTCGCCGGGAACCGCGCGGGATGCTTTCGCAATGGCGGTGTCGCCTTTCGCGAGTTCGAGCGCGTAAGTCGCGAAACTCTCTTTTACCTGCGCAAGCGGCACGCGGTCCTGGGGACGTGCCGGACCCGCAAGCGAGGGCTCCACGGTGGAAAGGTCGAGTTCGAGGGTGTCGCTATAAGTCGAGTCAGGCTGGGACGGATCGTACCAGAAGCCTTGTTCTTTAAAGTAAGTCTCGACCAGGCCCGCTTGGAATTCGCGTCCCGTGAGTTTTAAGAACTCAGTCGTTTTCGCATCGACCGGGAAAAGTCCGACGGTCGCGCCGTACTCCGGCGCCATGTTCGCGATCGTCGCGCGGTCCGCAAGCGAGAGCGAGGTAAGGCCGTCGCCATAGAATTCGACGAATTTTCCGACGACGCCTTTCTTGCGGAGTTGCTGGGTCACGGTCAAGACCAAGTCCGTCGCCGTAACACCGGGGCGAAGTTTGCCCCTCATCTTAAAGCCCACGACATGGGGGATCAGCATCGAGCACGGCTGGCCGAGCATCGCCGCTTCCGCTTCGATCCCGCCGACGCCCCATCCGAGGCAGCCAAGTCCGTTGATCATCGTCGTGTGGGAATCTGTACCGACCATGGTGTCGGGGTAGACGAGGTCACCCGTTTGGAAGGTGTTGATCATCGCAACGTGCGAGAGGTATTCCAAATTGACTTGATGGATGATGCCGGTATCCGGCGGGACGACTCGGAAATTCCGGAACGCGTCTTGGCCCCATCGGAGAAATTGATACCGCTCGCCGTTGCGCGCGAATTCCAACTCGCCGTTTTTCCGCATGGCGTCCGCCGAGCCGAAGTGATCGACCATCACCGAGTGGTCGATCACGAGATCCGCGGGTTGGAGCGGGTTGATCGCGTCGGGGTTTCCCCCGAGCGCTTTGATCGCCGAGCGCATTGCCGCGAGATCTGCGACCGCGGGCACGCCGGTAAAATCTTGAAGCACGACTCGCGCGGGCATGAACTGGATTTCTTCGGACGGATCTTTTTTAGGATCCCACTTTGCAAGTTTTTCGATGTCGCCTTTTTTCACGGCGAGATTGTCTTCGTTGCGAAGCAGGTTCTCGAGAAGGATCTTAAGCGAGAAAGGGAGGCGCGAGATATCGGCGATCCCCGCACCGCCGAATTTCTTCACGCTGAAGTAGCGGTAGGTCTTCCCGTCGTAGGTGAAAGTGCTTTCGGTACGAAACGAATCGAGCGATTTTTTGGCCGTAGCCGCTGCGGTTGCCATAGAGTCGGTCTCCAAAATTTGAGTGACTCTATCGTAACGAGAATGCTGTGTGTTATAAAATCTAAATTGACCTACGCGGGCCCTTTGCGTGCTTCAAATACAAAGCTTTCGCAGCCGTGTTCTCTTATTCGCACCGAGTTTGGAGTTGGGCGCTCGTGTAAGCCCCGACTCCGCCTGGATCGGCCCATACACAGGCCGAACAGCTTTGCGGCGGGACCCCGCCCGTACAGGCCTGGCAATTCAGGAGAAAGACTTGGGTATTGTAGGTGCTCAAGGCGCCCATGGTCCCATCGGACTTCACGCACGTCGTTCCGCCCGCCTGGACTTTTCTATACAGATAGATACTCGGTCCTATCGACTGATACCCTTCCGTAGGGACCACGACTTGGGGAACGTTGACGGTTCCAAGTGAAGCACCGGTGGAGCTAAGAAGCGTTACCGTGCCGGAATTCACACCCATGACTTTGGACGCCGAATAATTAAACTGGGTCGTCGTCGGGGCTGATGCCCACCGGCCGCCGCCGGCCCCTACTGGCTGGCAAGTGGCGGGATATCCCCGATGCGAACAAACGTAATAAGGACTCGAACTCGCCAACGACGTGCAAATCCCCTTGGCTTCGCTAATCGCGGCGATGGGTTCTCGGTGGCGAATTCCGGGAGCCCATCCGACGGACAGCATAGGCGTCGAGTCGGTGGTCACCAGAGTGCCGCTATCATTATAAAGACCCCAGTCGCAGGAGACCGGCGCGGGGATCGCCGGAGTCGAGGTACAGGTCGCACCGCTATAGCCCGAAGCCGTGTAAGTCGCCGGACTCACGTCCGGTAACCCCGCATTGCAAGTATAGGAAACCTGGCAAGCCGTGGGGGAGATTGCTCCCGGCGCTTGCGTTGAATAAGTGATTCCGACCCCGTTCATGATCGAAGCCGCAGGGCAGCTCGAACACGCAAATCCGCCAGCAAATTCCTTGAATGTTCCGCTTGGGCAAGGGGCGCATGCGGTTTGAGCAGCATTCGGCTGTTGCCCGGCAGGACAACTAAACGCCGCCGCCGCTCCTTCCGTAAGCGTGATTTGGGCTTGGGCGGTACAAACCGAGTCGGTCGCACGGATGCTATAGACTCCAGGCGCAAGGCCATCAAAGGTGCGGCTCGCACCGGTCCCGGTCCCCGCCATCGTCGTTGGCGAGAAGAGTTCGTAGTCGGTTACCGGGCCGGACGGAGTCAAATACGTGGATACGATCTTTCCGTCCGATTCTCCAAAGGTCGGATTCGTGGGAACTAAGCTTAGGGAGAGCGTGCAGACGGGCGGATCGGAGATGCAATACTGGTTCGTACCGTCTTTCGTAAAGCCCGGCTGACAAGTCCAGCCATCTCCAGAGTCGACGATGCATTGGTCGGCACTCGTCGCGCCAAATTCAGGATCGGACACGTTGGTGATCCAGGTGGTTGGCGGAGTTGCCACGTTAGCGATGGGGTGGTTCGCGATACTGCATGCCGTACATGCAAATTTATTTTCGTCGACGATCGAATTGAAAGTCCCGGTGGGGCATTTCGTGCAATTGGGGTAATTTAGACCGCTTTGGCCAGGATAACAGCCGTAGTAACCCGGGACTTCTTCCGAGTTTGAACGTGGGCGCCGAATGATTCCCGTTCCGGCGCTACACTCCCGGCGAGGTGCGGTAACGTTAAAGGGAGGCGCGCCGGTTTGTTGCTGATCGAAAACGCAGTTCAAGGTGAGCGCCGTATTGGTGCAGATCCCGGCGAGGGGGCCCGAAGTCGCAGGGGTCATCCCGCAGTCGATTTTATATCCGACAAAGAGGCGGAAAACCGGCGACCGCGGCCGCGCAGCCGCGGTACTGGTGCAGCTTAGGTTCGCATCGAGATTTCCGATCCGCTGATTTTTTTCATCGTAACAACCGTTCAAGAGAGGAGCTCCCGGTGTTCCATTCCTCGGGAACGGGTACGGATAAATTCTTCCGGCCATCGCCGCGGTATAAGGACCCTCTCCGACATTAAACATTCTATTGAGTGCGGCGTCGGTATGCGAAGCGGGACGCGTGGTTTGGGGTGCGACCGTGAAAAAACTCGAAGCGGTGCTTGCGATTGGAGGCGCCGCGAATGTGAATGCGGGAATGGCGCTGACCAAGAGCGGAAGAAGGCGCAACGGTCGTAAGATTTTTATTTGGAAAAGGAGAGGTTTCATAACGACGTACAACCTTTTTACAGCGGGCGAATATTAAACCCTACTCATCATTCTACGATTAAACATCGTGCGTCGCATCAGAAAAGTTGCCTTCCGATCTGGATCAAAAAAGATCCATGTCGGATGCGACCCGGCCTCTCGCCGAAAGAAAATCGGAATCGATTTCGTCAAGGAGACGGGGTGGGGATGGGGTTCATCCTCAGGTCCAGCATCGTTTGCTGCAGAAATTCGGCGCGCTCCGAACGCGTTTGGATCTGATTCTGCTGCTTCGAAGTGTTGAAGAGCATCGTGGAGATGAGTAGGCCCAAAACGATCATAATCGCCGAAGCGATCACGATCTCAAGGATGGTGAAACCTTCTTCATTGGAAAGTTTTGGCAGGGTGTACATTTATCTTAAGAGTACTATAATGGGGAATCGGGTCAATTTTTTGATTTAACCGGGCCCGCAAAGACCCCGTTTGTTTTACAGGATTAAATTATGGAGATTCCAAACGCGCAGTCTCGGGTTTGTTTTGGCAACGAGTCGGGAGCGGCTTTAATCCAGGTTCTGATGATAGGCGCTTTGGTCGGGCTTACGATGTACGCGCTTTCGGACTTTATGGTCTCGCAAGGAAAGAAGAGCCTGAGGGTCGTCCAAAGAACGGACAATATCGTGACGAGCAGTATCTTCGCGGCCAACGTGAATAACTCGAATATCATCCATTCTTCGGCCGCTTCGGTTTTACGTGAAAACTCGAGCGGAACGCCCATCACCTATCCTTAGAATCAATCGAGAATTTATGCTCGTGGATCGCTTCAAAAAATTGAACCGAGGTTTCAGCTGGGGACTGGGAGGGCTATTCCTGCTGTTTGCGTGGGAAGCCCATGCTGCCTGCGCGGTCCCGGGAAGTGGGGCGGCTTTTTGCCGCAGCAGCATCGCGACTTCCACATTTTATAATCCGGCCGGCGTCGTGCAAGAATGTTGCTGCAACGATTGGTCGTGGCCGCTGCTCGGGTATGCATCTCGCAACGCCTGCAAGTTTAATTATTTTCCTACGGCCCTCTCCTATGGTCCGACGACGCCTGCGCCTACGAGCTGCGTCCATCTCGGCTACATTCCAGACATCGTTCCTCCTGCGTGTCCAGGCCCCCGTTGCACGAGAGTCGTTGTGGGGACGACGTCGTGTATCTGCCCCGGCGTGAACGAAACTTGGGATGGTGGCTCATGTGTTCCCAACGGCCCCGTCGCGGGTCCGTGTCTTACGGCTCTTCCGCCGGGAAGCAATTGGAATAATCACGTCTGCGGCGTCGGGGGATGTGCAAGCTCGATGGTGCCGATTCCAAGCGGTGTCTTAGGAGTGCCACAACCGATTCAAGCGGGAAGCGCTTTCGACAATCTTGTAAATCCGATGGCCGCGTGTTGCGGCATGGGGTGGGGAGAGAACGGGGCGGGTGCGCAGAAATTCGATTGCGTGGAGGCGGTAGCCACGCCGCCGGCTCCGCCAGTTTATCAGTCCTTTCTTGAGTTCTATAACCAAGGCGCAACGGCCAACGCTCTCACTACGGCGGGAGTAACGTATCCAAATCGAATGTTCGTGCTGTCTCCGGAAGGGGTGCCGCTCAACGGATTTTACGACGATAAGGGAGCTCGTTGCCCGCTGAGCGTTCAGCTTTCCGCGGATGCTCAACTCGCTCTCTACGATGCGGCCTTGACTAACCAATCTGCTCCGACACCTTCGGCCACTTGGAGTCCCGCTGCCCGAGTTCCGGAACGATGCTGTAATTTGGTGCTTTTCGCATTGGAGAAACGGTGTCCAACTGTCGATGCGATTGGAGGCGTAGCGGTCGCGACCACCTCCGGAACGACC
>CAZAKW010000062.1:0-11244 GCA_964485835.1 uncultured Bacteriovoracaceae bacterium | reverse complement strand
GCGGGTGTCGTCGCCGAGCGCGGCGTTCAACATCAAGCCTTGCGAACGGCTGAAGCGCATCGCGCCGTCGTCCGTCATCTCGCCCATTCGATTGCCGAGTTGGGCGACGGGTGCGTATTTTGCGAGCCAATCAGGCGGGAGCATGCCGAGCGACCCGTCAGAAAGTTTCACCAGTCCGCTTCCGCTTTCCAAGGCGGCCAATAAATCGTTCTGCGCGACGGTCAAATCGCCGAAGTTCGCTTCCATCTTCAGATCGAACCAGTCCGTATTCGAACTCACGTTCATGACGAAGTCGTTCGCGATGCGAAGTTTCTGGTTCTCGAAGTGGATCGTCCATCCGGCGGCACAGAGTTCGTTCGCCGCGCGGTGCAGATCGCTCAGACCGACCGATCCGGTGCCGGAGGGGTCTTTCATGATGTCGAGCGCCTGCAAAAGCGATTTTTCTTCGAACTCCGCGTTTCGGGAGAGAACCCGCTTCTGTTCAAGATCGACCAGCGTCAATTCCGACTCCGAAAGGGCAACCTCGCGCCCATCGTAATCAAAGGACACCGTCAACGTCATCCGTCCCGTCGTGGGGTCGTTCCCCAGCGGACGGAAAACGCCCTTTGGACGCGGTTCGATTTTCGTATGCGTCCATCCCATTTCGGGGGGCCACGTTGTTTTCGGCGACGCGGGATCCAGGAGGATCCGGGTGATCAGGGCGTCGCCCTGGGTGCGCGGAACCATGAACGGCGTACCGCGGAGAGCGGCCGCCCACGGTGCGTGGCCCGGTTCGGAGAAACGACAAATACGATCTTCAAACAAGATAAAGCCACCGCGCAAGATTGCGAGTGGGCGCTGGAGATTTCGCATCTCTCCGTCGCGCCGTAAAATCCCGTCCAAGCGGTAGAAGTCCGCGTTCGCGATTTCGATTCGCAGCTCAAGCTCCCAAGGTTTTCCCCGATCTAACCGAAGCGCTCGCTCAGCCGAATCCGGCGAGCCTTGCGGAGAGCGGGAGAGAAAGAGTTTGCCGGAGCCCGCAAGCAGGGGGACGAGGTGGGACTCGAAAATCGGGTCGACCGTAAAGCGGGTCGAGATATTCGCCGACGAACGGCCAAACGGTGCAAAAAGCTGCGGATTGCAGGAACGCGATAAAAGCGAAAGGACTTCCTGATCGCGAAGATCGTCGAACTGCGAGAAATCCTGACTTGAAACGCGGTTCGGCCGAAGCGGTCCATATTCGCCGTTGGTCGAGCGGTTTCGGGTCCAAAGATCCAATATGAGTTTTCCGGTCGAGTTCGTTTCGGTCGCGGAAATCACGAAGAAGGCGGCGGCGCTCGTCGAAATCAATCGGGCGGAAGAGCCGCTGCTCAAGCCCTGGAGTTGGTTTAGGCGATCGATCCAGCTTGAGTTGTAACCCGTCGTTCCCGAGCGGACGCGAAGGTCGTTGCCGTTTTGGGTGACCGGGCGAAGCGTGACGGGTTTCGGGAACTGGCCGCGAGCAGGCCGCTCGCCGCGTTCATGTTTTTCTCGAGGCGGGGCCGGCTGTGAATGCACGAGTTTCAGCGGTCCGCCTTCGGGAATCATCCCCTCGGGGCTTGCTTTATCGACTTGAAGGATGGCCGCCCAGAGATGCTTGCACAGGAGACCGCGCGCATAGGCAGGACAATCGCAGGTCGTCGGAAGTTTATTGTTCTCGGGCCCGATGGTCGAGAAATCGAAACAAATATTGTACTCTCCGCCGGTGCCCGTGATTTTCACGTTGCAGACTTTATCGTTCCAAATCGGATCGGCGACCCGGCCGGCATTGAAGTACTGGCGTCCGCGCCCCAGCGCAATTCGCGGAAACTGGCGAACGCAGCGGCGTTCTAAAGAAGAGGGCGGAGATTGGTGCGGGTGGCCGCGTTCGTTTCGATTCTCGGCGGTTTTTTCGCCTTCGGTCTCGGAGCTTTGGGATTCGGCAGGCGGATTTCGTTCGTGCCTTCCCCGCCCTCGAGGACCTCGCTCCGGACGAGTGGAGGGGACGGGATTGATCGGGGAAGAAGCCGGCGGATCGCTGAGCTCGATGGACGTTTCGTCGGAATCGGAAAGAGAGGTCGTCTCCGCTTCATTGGACTCGGGCGGCAATGCAGCAGCCTCGGCGGCGAGCGCGGCTCTTGCCGCTACGACGGCTGGATCGAGTGGAATGGGTAATTTCGATTCGCCAGGCGCCGCTGGGGTCTTTGGGGCCGAACGGGGATTTCTCCGTGGTTCTCGGCGGTTACGTGGGTTTCGCGTCGGTCGCCGGTCGGTACGAGGCGCTTCGCCTAAGACTTCTTCAATCGGCGTAAAACCGGGCGCAAAGAAGGGTGTCGATTCTCCGCTCTCCGTTTGAGAGGTGGTGGAATCGGATGGGGCAGTTCCGGTACCGGCGGGGCCAGGAGGGCCGCGGCGCGGGTGGCGACGTCGGGGTCTAGTGCGATTCATTCGAACCTCTTGTATCTCTCATGTCGCCCGCAGACCGGGAAGAGAGAAAATAGCAGTTTTGACGGATTATCGTCTCGAAACCTCTAGGATCGAATTAAATCGACCCAGGTTAATCGGGTGCGGTGGTTTTCGGTTGGGGGCTCCGCCGAAAGGATTAAAACCCATCCCGTCGAGCCTTCGTCATCAAACAGGGCCACGCGCGCCGTCCCTCGGTCGCCGTCATCCGATTCGAAGGTGAAAGCATCTGTACCCCGAGCATCTGGTCCAAGAGAAATACTTTTATGTTCGGCGGCGTATTCTTTTAGCTTGGGCTCTAAAACGTCCGTAGATACAGATAGCGCCGCCGCGGCCGTCTCTAGATCCCAATTGGCAAGCAGTCGGAGGACTCGAAACGCCTCGTTTCGAAGGGCTACCCGTCGTTGCTTTTTCGCTCGCTCTTCCCGGGCCTGCGCCAGCCGGGTTTCCGCCCGGGCGGCGTCGCGTTCCTGGGCGAGAATCGCTTTACGGAGCGCGGCCTCGGGGTCACGTAATTTTTCCCATTCGTCGACGAGGCTCGAATCGACCCCTTCCAGGATTTCACGAAAGAATTCGATCATCGATTCGACTTCGTCGTTTCGCGCGGATTCCGGCACGGTTTGCACGAGTACTTTATAGGTTTCGCTCACATACCGAAGGAGAATGCCTTCGACTCGGTGAAGATCGTATTCCCGGACGGTATCGGCGAACGAGCGGAAGTTTTCGAACATTTCCCGGGCGATGGATTTTGGCCGGATGTTTTCCCCGCCGACCCAAGGGTGGGCGTTCGCGAACGCATTAAAGGTATCGTAGATGAATTCACGCCTGGGCTTGGGGTGTTCGACCTTCTCAAGTTCCTCGATCCGCTGGTCGAACTCCACTCCCTCCGCTTTGAGTTCCTGCATTCGGATCGTTTTGAGGCGATCGACCTGGCGACGCAAGATAGCGTCGGGATTTTCAAGAATCGCTTCGACCAGTGTAAGGAGGTCCCGCGCGTATTCCTTGTGGGTGGGGTCGAGAAGCTGGAGGCTGTCTAGGAGGTAGAGAGAGAGGGTTTGGTTGAGCGAGAAGTCGTCCTGTAAATCCACGTTCACGCGAAGGGGACCGAGTTCCACGATTTGTCGGTCCACTAGCGAACGAAACAATCTCCACGCGGACTTTCCGTGCCGTCGATTTTGAATTTCGCTTTCGTGGCTTTTCCGAATTAACTCGCGAAGCGCGTCGCAGTTTCGAGTCCCCTCACGGGAAAGTACGTTTAAGATCATCGCGTGGGTCACCTGGAAGCGCGAAACCAACGCTTCTGGGACGCCGTTTTTCAGTTTCTCAAGCGTCTCGGCATTCCAGGGGAGGAAGCCTTTTTCCGGGGGCTTTCGTTTGACGAGTTTCTTTGCCTTCTTCGCGTCGCCGGCGGCCTTCGCTTCTTGAGTGAGATTTTCAATCACGTGCTCGGGCGCTTGCACGACGACGGTACCCCGGTCGTCAAAGCCTTTTCGTCCGGCCCGCCCGGCGATCTGTTGGAAATCGCGGACGGAAAGGATCGTCGTTTTTTGGCCGTCGAATTTGCAGAGTTTTGTGAATAAAACGGTCCGGATTGGAATATTCACGCCGACGCCGAGGGTGTCGGTCCCGGAGACGATTTTTAGGAGGCCGCTCTGGGCGATCTTCTCGACGAGGACGCGGTATTTCGGAAGGAGCCCCGCGTGGTGGAGGCCGATTCCGTGACGAAGGAAACGCTGGAAGTCCTTTCCGTACGGACTATCAAAACGTGCATCCACCAGTAGGTCCGCGATCTTCTTTTTTTCCTCTTTCGTGCAAAAATCCACCGAGAGAAGTTTTTGCGCCTCTTCGGCGGCATCTCTTTGGGTGAAGTTGACAAGGTAAATCGGGGCTTTTCCCGCGGCGACGAGTTCGGCGAGTTTTAGATGGAGCGGCCTTTCGCTGTATTCGAAATCGAGCGGCACGGGACGCTCGGTTGAGCGCACGAGGACGGTTTCCGCGCCGGTAAGATCCGTTAGTGTCTTCTCAAAAAAACCGGTGTCGCCAAGGGTGGCTGACATCAAGAGAAAACGGGCGTGCGAGAGGGTCAAAAGCGGTATTTGCCAAGCGACTCCGCGGTCGCGGTCCGAGTAGTAATGGAACTCGTCCATGATCACGTCGGCGTACGGAGTCGAGTCCCCCAAACGAAGTGCAAGATTGGAGAGGATTTCGGCCGTGCAGCAGATGATCGGTGCATCGGGATTGACAGTCGCATCGCCGGTGATCATCCCGACTTGGTCGGGACCAAATTCCCGGCAAAGGGCCAGGAATTTTTCGTTGACCAGCGCTTTGATCGGGCAGGTGTAGATCGAACGCCTACCGCTGGCGAGCGAGAGGAAGTGGTGGGCCGTGGCGACGAGAGATTTCCCAGAGCCGGTGGGGGTATTTAAGATTACGTTCTTGCCCGAATAAAGTTCAAGGATCGCTTCTTCTTGGGCCGGATAAAGTTCGAGCTGTTTGGTGCTCACGTAATCCAAAAATCGCGAAAGCAGCACATCCGGGTCGGGCCGGGCGGAAGGGGGGAGATCTGCGGCGATGGTTCGCGCGATTTCGGCAAGGGGCCAGCTCATCCCGCAGAAGTCTCATAATTCGGGAGGTAACGCATAGCGCGTTCGGGTAAACAGGGGGAGATCGTTTCGCCGGTGGGGTGCGCGGTCAGCGCTTCGGGGGTTTCGTCGTCTGTGGATTTAGACGATACTCCTCGGGTGGCAATTTCGACTCGCCCCTTAATCGCTTGGACCGAGAAAGGTCTCTACTGCGAGGCCGGGGGTTTTTACATTGATCCTCATCGCGCCGTCGATCTCGCGATCGTAACCCATGCCCATAGCGACCATGCCCGCCGGGGAAGCCGCAAGTACCTTTGCGTCGATGTCGGCGAGGGTCTTTTGCGCGCCCGGCTCGGAAAAAAGATCGAAGTCGAGACGGTATCTTACGGACAACAAATTCGCCTGGGCGAAACGGTCGTGAGTCTGCATTCGGCCGGCCACATTTTGGGTTCGGCACAGGTTCGGGTCCAACGGGGAACGGAAGTGTGGGTTGCATCGGGAGATTACAAGCGAGATCCCGATCCGAGTTGCGACCCGTTTGAAACTGTCGCGTGCGATACGTTTATTACCGAAGCGACTTTCGGAACGCCGAAGTACCGGTGGCCAAAAGACGCGCGCCACGGAGACGATATCTTTCGCTGGTGGGAAGAAAACGCGGCGGCCGGCCGGAATAGCATCGTCTTTGGGTATAGCCTGGGTAAAGGCCAACGGATTCTGGCGGAACTCGCACCGTTTATGAAAAAGCCGGTGTTGATCCACTCGGCGATGGAAGAAATTACGGAATGCTATCGGCAGGTCGGTCGGGTGCTTGCACCGACGCGATCTTTAAGTGACGCGATCGCAGGATGCGGCGATCCTTCGGCGCCTGAGCTTTGGGATCGGGATTCGGCGCTCAAAAGCGAATTGATTCTCGCTCCGCCTTCGGTCTTGAAGGAGTCGTGGGCGCCGGCGCTGGGAGATTTCCGAACCGCCTTCGCGTCGGGCTGGATGCAAGGTGGCGGTTTTTCCCGGTACGATCACGGTTTCGTGCTTTCGGATCACGCCGATTGGCAGGACTTGAACCAAACGATCCGGGAAAGCGGCGCCCGGCGGGTTTTCGTCCAACATCGCAATGGAGCTCTGGTTCGCCATTTAAAGAGCCAGGGAATCGAAGCCTACCCCGCTGAAGAATTAGACGCCGATCGATTCGTGCGTCTACCCGCTAAGAATCTCGACCTCTTCGATTTGGGCGGAGGTTAGATGGCGGACGCGGCTTTGAAACTCGCCGTTCGGGATTTTGCTCTGCCCTGCCCAAGACGAGGAAGCATCGACGCCTACTCTGGATATTCACGCTCGGCGCTCGACGGGATCGAAATCCATCAGGCCGTCCAAGCCGAACGGAAAAAGGCGGACCCCGCTTACGAAGCCGAAGTGCCCGTTGAGATGACGTTTCTGGGTGCGGACCACGGCATTGGATACGACGTAAGCATCCAAGGACGAATCGACGGACTCGTGCGGGGGGAAGAAATCGCGGTCGAAGAGATCAAATCGACTTTCAACCTCCGCGAACTCCTGCGCGTGTTGGAAGAAGAAGGCGAAGAACATCCTTACGTTCTGCAGCTGTTAACTTACGGTTACTGCATCTGGAAACAGACCGGCATCCTGCCCACGCTTTCCCTCCATGTCGTATCGAGCCGAAATTGTCAAACGGCCGACCTTCCGTTCAAACTCGACATCGAGAAGTACGAGGCGTGGTTAAAACTCAGGCTTTCGGAGCTCGAGCGAGAAGCCAAGCGCATCGAAAAGCGAATCGCGCGAAGGCGGCGGGTTGCCGCGGATTTTCCTTTTCCTTTCGACCCGCCGCGGGCGGGGCAGCTTGAGCTCGTCGCGGCGGTTGCCGCGAACGCGGCCTCGGGGAAACGACTGATGGTCCAAGCGCCGACGGGTCTTGGAAAAACGGCGGGCGTGCTTTACCCAAGTTTGAAAGAGTCGCTTTCGCGCGGCCAACGCACGATCTACGTGACTCCGAAAAACAGCCAGCACGCGGTGGCGGAGGACGCGGTCCGGCGCTTCCAGGATTCCGGAACGCCGGTGAAGTCGCTTACGCTTACGGCAAAAGGAAAAATCTGTTTCAAGGCCGAACCGCTTTGCAATCCGAAGTACTGCGAATACGCCAAAGACTATTACGCGAAGGTCGCCGAAAACGACCTTCCCTCGATCCTGGAGAAAAAAAGAAAGCTCACCGCTAAGACGTTTCGAAAACTCGGCGAAGAATACGAAATTTGCCCCTACCAACTCCAGCTCGACGCGATTCCGGAAGCCGACGTCGTGATCGGCGATTACTTTTACGTTTTCTCAAGCAACTCGGCTCTCGGTAAACTCCCCGTCACGAAGCTTTCCGAGGAAGGGGAACCAAATCTGGTCGTGGACGAGGCCCATAATTTACCCGGTCGGGCGATGGATTATTTTTCGCCGACGCTTTCAAGTTTCGTGATCGATCGGATGCGCGAGGAGTTTCGCGAGCTTCCTTTGCGTTTTTATAAGGAAGGCGAGGCTTTGCTTGAGCAATGTCTGGAGGTATTGACGGCCACGAAACCGAAGTCCGGCCCGGTGCCGGGGCGAGTCGAGCTGGATCCCGCGCCTTTTTTAGAAGTCGACGGAAAGCTTCGCGCCTTCCTCACGAACTACCTCGAGTCCGAAGTCGAGATCGAAGCCAAGGACGTTGTGTTGCGGCTTTGTTTTTACTGGGGGCAGTTTACCGAGATCTTGGAAGAAATCACGGTCTCAAGCGCACCCGAGTTTTTCACGACCTACCACCCCGAACCGACGGGCGGCGCCGTGAAGATCACCTGCTGCGACGCTTCGAAGATGATCGCACCTCGGTACGACGAATTTAACAGCGTGGTCGCTTTCTCGGCGACCTTAAAGCCTTTTGAGTTCTACGCGCGACTATCGGGTCTCTCCGGGGAAAAACTTGAGACCGCGGAATTCGAATCGCCGTTTATCGCCGCGAATCGAAAGCTCTTGTTGATCCCCCAGATTTCCACGAAGTACTCGGAGCGGGAACGCAACTACGCGAAGATCGCGGAAACCATTCAGCGGATCTCAGAACTTCGCTCGGGCAATTACCTCGCCTTTTTTCCAAGCTTCGAATTCATGCGACGGGTTGGGGCAATCTATCGGGCGCCGCCTGCATTTCGGGTGCGATTTCAAGAGCGCGAAATGCGGGCGGCGGACGTCGAGTCGGTCCTGGACGATTTACGCGCGGTCGACGAACCGACGCTTTTTTTCGCCGTACAGGGCGGAGTGTTTTCCGAAGGGGTCGATTACCCGGGGGAGATGGTCGTGGGAGCATTCATCGTCGGCGCGCCCTTGCCGAGTTACGACATCGAACGCGAGACGATGCGAAAATATTACGACGAACATTACGGGGAAGGCTTCGAGTACGCCTACACGTACCCGGCGATGGCGAAAGCGGTGCAGGCGGCGGGGAGGGTGATTCGCTCCGAAACCGATCGGGGAGTGATCGTCTTGATGGATCGCCGGTTTACGGAAGCTGGTTATTCGAAGTCGATGCCGCGAGACTGGTTTAAGGCGAATCCGACCGAGATGGTATCACGCCAGATTCTTTCGGACGTATCGGAGTTTTGGTCGGGGCTGCCGAAGCCGAGGCCGAAAACGTAGGCGACCGGCCGCGGGTGCAACCTATCGCTTTGAATCGAATATTAGAAGAATTTCTCTTCGACGAGTTAATAACCCGTCTAAATATTTTGGTGGTAGATATTCGCCCAATTCGTTTTGAATCTCGGACTCCCTCCATTGACGGAGATCGTTAATGAATTTCGGATTTTTTTGTACGATTTTCTTGAAATCGACAACATCTTTCCGAGTTCGAAGCCAAGCCTCCAAGGAAACGGGCGTGACTTGTTGATCGATGGCAATGTAGCCAGCGGCAGTGCGGCGGCGATTCGACCGGACAGATCTCAGATAGTTATGTCCATTCGGCCGCCGATCAAAATTTCCGCAGAGGGCATCAAATAAAATGAGTTCCCCAGGAAATGGGTCAGGTCCTAACTCGGGCACCAGAAGTCGTGAAGGCACATACTTTTGTACGGAATATCGAATTCCTTCTAAGATCACTTCCTCGGTTTGAGGCGTGAACCCTAATTTTAATTTACGGTCGATAAGATAGGCCGCGACGGCGGGATTTCCCTCGGAAGACGAAAAAATACCTTCGGCAGGTTTGACTACAAAATGGAATCTTCCCGACCGAGTTGTATAAAGCATTGGGCCCTCAGTACCCGTCAATGTCCTACCGATACTATGAAAACTATCGCGAGTGCTGGTCTGCAACCTTTCGAGACTAAATCCGTCCCGGCGTAGAATAGAAGCGATTGCGCCTTCCCCTGGCGCATTCACCGCGAGAAGGCTGTGACAGTCTACGACGTCCATGCGCCAGTTTTCGGCCGCTTCAGCCGTGCAGAAAAAACTGAGTGCGACGAGCGGTGTAAGAATAGTGACTACGCTCGTAAACGAGTTTCGGGTGAACATCCTCAACACGATTATATTGGCGAACTTCGAGAGCGGCCAGTGGATAGTGCCGGCGATTTAGGGTCGTGAGGTCTATTCCCGGCTGGCCGTAGAGAAGGCTTTCTTGCCGCGGCGGGATCCGTTCACCTCGGCCATGATGTTACAGACCTGGGCGCAGCCGTCTTTCGACGATCGCTCTTTTCCCACGGAAAATTCTCGATTCCCCATCCGGACGGTGCAACCCGTATACGCGCCGCCTTCGTCGAGCTTCGCCTCCGAAACACATCCCGATGCGAGGACATCGGTCGCTGTGAAAGCGGTGAGTAACAGCACGAGAAATCCTAAGGAGCGAGGCGAGAAAATTTGTGAGTGTTTTGCGTTTCCCATGCCTTCTATCCATTCGAAAAGGATGCCGTGACACACCTTCAGCCACGAAAAGCTAAGTGTTTGATTTTGTGAGGCGTCCCTTCGGGGGGTCTTTTTTAACCCATGAATAAGATTCGAACGGCCGAATAAAAGTCAGGCACTTTCGGCGCCGGAAACGACCGACTCGTCTTGTTTAACCAGGAATGCGCGGCGAAATCGGGTCTTCGGCGAGGAGACCGTTGATCTCCTCTTGAGTATAGACACGACCCTTGCCAACGCCGGGGCAGAACGTCTTGATCTCTCGGTTCCAACTCTTCGCGTTCATGTTCTCCGGCCAGAAAGGCCAGGTTCGGCATTGGGACGGTCGTCCCTCGTAGACCGAACAGCGCTTCCCATCTAGAAACTGGCAATCCGCGGCGGGATTCTTCAAATGGATGTGGCCGTCGGTCCGTTCGCAATACCGGCGATCGAACGTGCGCACGTCGATACCCAGGTGGCCCGCAAAGCGCTTGCGATCCGCAAGAGTCAAGTAGACATACCCATGCGTTCCTCGCGACATGCAGCACTTGCCCGAACCTTGGCATTCAAAGCGAATACCCTTGGCGTAAAATGCTTCCGCCGCCTTCATCCCATCCTCGCCAGTTCGCTCATGATTTTCTCTCTCTCTTCGGCCGCGGCAAGCCAGCTTGCTTCGGCATCGTCCAGGTCGGCTTGTACTTCGCCCATCTCATCGATGATCTTTTTATCCGGAGCGGCGGTGAGGGCGACATTTAACTCCTCGAGCTTTCGCGTCCCACTCAACATTCGGTGGTCCAGCGTCGAAATGAGGGTGTCGAGTTGCCGCCGCCGCTTTTCGAGCTGCTTCTTGGTCTCTCGGTATGCTGCGCCTTCGGAACGCCCCGAGCTGGACTGCGTCTCCTCCGGACGGATCGTCGCGCCGGATGGACGGTTTTCTTTTTGTAAGGTGAAGAACGCGCCTTTTTCCATGCTCCAAACGTACTCGTCGTACGTCCCCGGATAGAGATTCGCTTGGCCATGGGCGATCTCCAGAATCCGTGTCGCGATCCGACGAACGAAGCTTCGGTCGTGGGAAACGACGACGAGCGCGCCGGGATAGGCTTGCAGGGACTGGGTCAAGGCTTCCACGGTTTGAAAGTCGAGATGGTTAGTGGGCTCGTCGAGCACTAGGCAAGACGCTTTTTGTAAAAGGACCTGTCCCAGGGCGACGCGGGAACGTTCTCCACCGGAGAGAACGCCTACGGTTTTACGAACGTCGTCGCCAGAAAAAAGCAAAGAGCCCGCGAGATCAAGAATTTCTTGAGGGAGG
>CAZAKW010000061.1:0-11290 GCA_964485835.1 uncultured Bacteriovoracaceae bacterium | reverse complement strand
AAGTTCGTAAAGACCAACCCTGGATCTAAGTGTCATTAATCATTAATAAAAATCTTGGAGACACAAAGCCTTTTCTTTTGTAACGCATTGCGTTATACAACCTGCCAAATCTCTTTCCTTAACGTAATAACGAATGGAAGCGGCAGGACTTATGAAACCTAGAATGGCGTTCGTAGCGATTAGCGTCGGGATTCTAGGTTTTATAACCTCAGGTCACGCGGGTGTGCCTGCGAAACTTTACCACTACGGCGCCTACGAAGTTCTCATGAAAAATATCGCGGCAAAAACCGTTCCTTCCCAGGACTGGGACCGCTACATCATGGGGGATAAAGCGCGATACGGTCAGAAAGGGTATCGCCGCGGTCTGTATGGCTCCTCACATCCCTCTTATGCTTCTTATTTTTCCGACATCGCGGTCGGAAGCGGAAAACAGCAATGGCTTATGGAAGTAGAACTTACCGAAGTTTGCCAAAGTCAAAAACCCTTTTCACTCGACGCCCTCTACAACGACCCGCGGGTGATCGACTTTATTTCTCGCGATCTAAATAGGACCTACGGATCTCCCGAGGAATTTAGAGACAAGTGTTATCCCTATTATCCAGAGTTTAAAACGCGTGCTCCCAGACTCGAGTTTATTAGCGGCACTGCCGCCGAAAATACGTGCGAAAAATTCGTAAATACGCTTTTTGAAGAATTAAAACCAAAAGTCGTACTCGACGACGCGTGGCCCGGAAGTTGGTACATCCGCGATCGTGCTTGTATTCAGTCCATTCGCGGCACGCCTCAGGACCTCTTACCCATTCTAAGCCACCCCGGGTTCTGGTCCAAAACCACGCTCGACGGAGAGATTCGGGAAAGTTCGATTAATGAAAACGCCTCCCTTTTCAATATTTTTGCAAAAATGCTCGCGAGCGAAATCGTCTTAGACGAAAAGGCCTCCGCGCGTTTACAAGCCGCCGTCGCGAGTTCCGATATCCGCAATCCCCGCGGATGGAATCGAGATCAAACGAGCGATCCGCACTGGATGGCCAGAGTAACCCTTCGATTATTACAAACCCGCCAAGAATGCGTTCGCGCACAGAAAGAGGCGAGTTTCCGGGAAAATCTTTCCGTCCTTTTAGAAGAATTGAATCGCACGTTTGATTTCGAACCGGCCGTGGAAGCACTCGTCGAAAAGGTGGGATGCTAAAACCTAGACCGAATCCACCACACTTGAGCAAGGGCCAAGCAAGTAGGCCAAAAGACTCCCATTGCGATATAATGCACCGCGTGATATCCCAACCCCAATGAAATGGGTCTCCTTTATTCCCCCATCCTCCCGCCGGCTCGTGATTCGCGCTGCCCACTACGACGCGGAACCGATCTTCCTTTCCGGCGAGACCGGCTCAGGTAAAAGCGCGATCTCGCGCTGGATCCACGCGAACTCCCCGCGATCGGCAAAGCCTTTCGTCGCCGTTGAGAAGTCTTCGGAACTCGTCGAAAAAATTCGCGAAGCGCGCGATGGGACGCTCGTGATCCACGATGTGGATCGCTACGACGCCGATGCCCGCCGCGAAGTCGCGCGGATCGTTCGTTCGCGCTCGCTACGCGATCCCGAGAATCCGGAGATTCGGCTTCTCGTCCGCGCACGCGTGATTGCGACGGCTTCCTCCCCCATCGACGAATTCTCGGTATTCGATCCGACGTTTAAAGACTTTCGGATCCATTTACCACCGCTTGGCGAACGCCGACGCGACCTTCAAGACATCGCGGAAAACCTGCTGCCAGAAATGGCCCACGAACTCCAGCGCGACCATGTGCGAATGCTTGCACCGGCAGCGATCGACGCGATTCGCAGCCATACGTGGCGAGCCAACCTCCGTGAACTTCGGAACATCCTTCGTTACGGAATTCTTCGCACGCCCGGATCGACGATCGAACTTGAACACTTACCCGATCTTCGGGATCCCGGCGAGATCCTACTGAAAAGCCGCGCGGAGTTCTCGCAAATCGAGCGCGAACTGATCAAAGCTCCCCTCAAGGATCAAGAAGCTCGAAGCCTAGCGTCTTTGCCTTCGGCAAATCCGTAGCCGAGATCTGGAAACTCGTCTCGTCTCCGGTCGCCATCCCACACATTTGAGCCCGCATCTTTCCGTCATTGCGACGCTTGGAGGCGATCACCTCGACGCCTGCTTTTTCAAGCTCGGTCTTCGCGCGAGCGAGGCGAGATTCTTCGATACCCGCTTTCTTTTCGTCGCACTGAAGGGATCCGTCCGGGCGCGTGACCCAAACGGAATCTGATTGAGTGGCAACCTGGGCGACCGGAGCCTTCGGTTTGGCGACGGCCGCCGCATCGAAAGAAACGATGCAAGCGACCATCAAAAAAACTCTAACGAAGAACACGGAATCCCACCTTCAAGATCGCTTGAAACTCGCACGGCTTTCCGTCTTTGATCGCTCCGCGAAATTCGAGCACTTCGAACCACTCCAAACCCTTGAGGGTCTTCGAAGCGTCGGAAATGCCGTTTTTAATCGCGTCCTCGTAAGACGTCGCGGAGGTCCCTACGAGCTCGATCATCTTGTAGGTGCGGGATTTCGAGTCTTTCTTACCGGAATCTTTCTTGGCCATGTCGGTCTCCTCCCCTAAGCTAGGGATATTCGGATGTGTGTAGGCGAAGTCTATCCCTATAACGCTCCACACCAGATGGCTCAAGTTCTTTCCGGAGGAAATCCCATGTCGCAGAAACCTGAAATCGAAAGCCGCTGGAAATGCGTCGATGAAAAAACATTCCTCGATTTTCCCTATCTGCAGATCGTCGAACGGCAGTGCCGGAAAGACGGCGAACCGAAAGATCAAGAGCCACATCGATTCTACGTCTTGCGATCGAAAGACTGGTGCAATGTGATTCCGATCACGGAGGAAGGCAAAATCGTGCTCGTTCGCCAGTTCCGCGCCGGCACCCTCGTCGCGGCGCTCGAATTTCCTGGCGGCGTGATGGAATCCACCGATGCCGACGTCCAAGCCACGGCGCTTCGCGAGATGACCGAAGAGACCGGATACGAAGCCCTCCCGCACGCACGCTGCAAGGTCTTAGGCGTTTCTTATCCGAATCCGGCGCTCCAAGATAACCAGGTGCACTCTCTCATCGTCGGTCCGGTAAAACGAACACGTCCCCAGAATCTCGACCCAAGCGAGGATATGGAAGTCGTCGAAGTCTCGATCGACGAGTTGCCGCAGTTAATCCGCAGCGGACAGTTTTCACACGCGCTGATGCTGACCACCCTCTTCCACTTCTTCACGCAGGAAACGTCGGTCACGAAAGACCTAATCGAAGGATTAAAAAAGTTTTCCACTCACGGATAACCTTTCCGCGAGAGGGCTCAGCGAAGCTGGAGGTAAATTTCCAGCTTGAACCGTCGATCGAATTTTCCGCCCGCCTCGCGTTTACAGCAATCAAGACATGCGAGCACGCCAAGGCGACGCCGAGCCGGAAACTCGCGCGCGCAGACGGGGCAACGGTAGATATACTTCGGCGTCCGCAGCTTTGGGACCGGATTGTAACGAGTCGTCCCCATCTCGCGCATCTTCTTTAAGAACTCCGCGGTATGGCCATAAGGTTTCTTACGGACCCAGAGCCAATAGTGGATCATTTCGTGGGCCATCGTATCGCGCACTAAAGCCTCGGCTCCGGCCTCGTGCTGGAGATAGGTCGCCACTTCGATCGTCGGCGGCGCCTGGTGGAAAAACTGGCGGCGGCCCGGAATAAAGCGGCCCGCGCTCGAACGCAGGCGAGAGTTCCAAGCAAAGGTCGGGGGGTCAAGAAATCCCTCGAAATGGACGAGATTCACTTCCTGGAAAATTTGGGCAAGGTCGAGGATCACGACGGTTAAATTAATCGAAAACCCTCCAATTCCCTAGGCGGGATTTCCCTCTCCCCCAAACTGCGGTAAACCTTAACGAATGTCTGGCCAAGCCTCCCTGGATTGGGAAAAACTCCTCGAGCTCGCCTCGGAACATGCCCGCACCGAACCTGGATTCGAAAAAATCGAACGGTTAGCCGACCGCGCGAACTGGGCGAAAAATGCGGCCGACGCCCAACTCAAACAAGTCGAAACCCAAGAAATGGTCGGTTTACTCGAGCGTGAAACGCTGTGGAGTCCGCTAACCGATCTTCCCGCACCCGACGAAGTCCTTTCGTCGCTCTCGAAGGGCTCCGTCCTTTCCGCTTCGCAGCTGGGGCAAATCCGCCGCTGGCTCTATGCGATCGACGCGTGGCTTGGCACTCCGCGCGAGTCAATCGCCGGGGAACTCTTTCGCACGGCTTTGACGACGCTGAGCTTTTTAATCGATGCGCGCGAGCCGATTAAACTCCTCGACCGAATCTTAACCTCCGATGGCGAACTCTCCGAGAACGCGAGCCCAAAACTCGCGCTGCTCCACCGCGAAACTCGGGACTTAAAACAGCAGATCGCAGCCCAGATGGACCGGATCGTGCAAAAATACGCGGGCCAGGGCGCGCTTCAAGACGCGATCAGCGATATCCACGACGGGCGCTACGTCGTACCGGTCAAAATGAATCACCAAAGCGAAGTCGACGGAATCATTTTCGGCACGTCCTCAAGCCGCCAAACCGTATTCGTCGAACCCGCCGAAATTTCTCCGCTGAATAATCGGCTACGCCAAAAACAAAACGAGCTCGCCCAAGAGGCGTGGGAAATCTTGGACCGCGCCTCGCGTTCGCTTCGCCCCTACTCCGAGCGCATCGAGGGCGCCGTCGCGATCATCGCGCATTGGGACGCGGCCGCGGCGAAAGCCCGGATCGCCCAGGTCTACGAAGGAAAGACCTTGATGGTCGGCGAAGGCGCGACGTTTCGGCTCCGCGCGACCGCGCATCCGCTGCTTTGGTGGTCGATGGCCGCGGACCAGATCTATCGAAACGACGTGGATTGGGGAGATCCCGTAAAGACACTTTTACTCACTGGACCGAATACCGGCGGGAAAACGGTATTACTGAAAACCTTAGGGTTAGCCGGGATCTGCGCCCGCACGGGCTTTGCCTTTCCGGGCGAAGAAGGACAGCTCGTTCCTTTTTTCGACGAGTTTTTCGTCGACGTCGGCGACTCGCAATCGATCGAAGAACATCTCTCGAGTTTCTCCGGCCACATCGAACGGTTTAAAACGATTCTGGACCGCGTGAGTTCCCAATCGCTCGTGCTGCTGGACGAATTGAATTCCGCGACCGATCCGACGGAAGGCGCGGCGCTGGGGCGAGCGTTTCTCGAGACGGTGATGGCGCGGGGTGCACTCGTTGTCGCAACGACGCACGATCCGCAGCTGAAAGCGCTCGCATTGAACGATGCTCGGATTCTGAATGCGAGCATGGCGTTTGACGAAAAATCCCGCACGCCGACTTACCGGATGATCTTAGGCGTGCCGGGTCGATCGCGGGCACTGGAGACGGCCGAACGTTTGGGCCTTTCCGCCGAAGTCCTCCAGCTTGCTCGAGGGTATTTAACCTCCGAGCATAATCGATTCGAAAACATGCTCGCGCGGATGGAGCAGGACGCGGCGGAGCTTGAGTCCGCCCGGCGCGACGCGAATCGCCTGCGAGACGAAGCAGAACGGCTCAAGCGGGAGTGGACGGAGCGCACCGAACGCAGCGTCGGCGAACTTCTGGAACGGACCCGCGGAAAACTTCGTACTATTTTGGACGCCGCCCAGGACGAGGTCCGCTCGAAAGTAAAGAGACTCGAAGAAGCGCGCTCACGCAAAGAAGTCGACCAGACGCGCGGCGGACTGAACGACGCATTCGCCGAGGCCGCCGGGCGGGTCGAATCCGCGCTACGCGAGGAGGCGCCGGAGATCGCGAGCGCGCTCGCGTCCACGCCTTCTTCGGACTCGGCGGGAAAATCGTTCACCGTCGGCGAAACCGTTCGCGTACCGAAGTGGAAGAACCTCGCCCAGATTCTCCAGGTCACCGGCGACAAAGTCCGCGTCCAAATGGGCGCACTGCAGATGACGCTTTCGTTCGACGACGTCGAGAAAGCCAACGAGGCGGAAACGAAAGCCGCCATGGCCAAAGGGGTCGGAGCCCCTAAGAAACGCACACTGCTTTTAGATCGCCCGGCCGCGCCGCCTGAGCGACTCGACCTGCGGGGGATCCGCTACGACGACGCCATGTCCCAGCTCGAGTCCTATCTCGACCTCGCTTATCGATCCGGCGGACGGGCGATGGTTACGATCGTCCACGGAGTCGGCACCGGCGCGATCCGAGACGGCACGCGGGCGCTGTTGAAATCGCTTCCCTATGTAAAAGAATACCGAGACGGCGGAGCGGGCGGAGGCGGCGCCGGCGCGACGATCGTCGAGTTCGACGACCCATAGAATGCGGGGACTCTGGGCAAGGGTTAAAAACTCACCGAATAAATAAGTCGGGCCGTGCCTTTCGCCGAGGAATCGACTACGGCCGAAACTTCGTTCGTCACCCGCTGCGAAAGCTGCGCGGTCATATTCGAATCGCGGTTATAAGCGACCGAACTGACCAAACCCATTTCGGACAGAGGCACGGTGAAGGAGGCGGCGCGATCTTTCAGGTCGATACGGGAATGGACCCGCACGCCCGGCATCAAGCTAAATTTCATCGTCCGACCGGTGTAAAGCGAAGCCGCAACGGCGGCGAATGCGATCGGTTCTCGCGGGGCATTGGAATTTTCCACGGCTTTACGCAAGTGCTTGCCCTGGATTCTTAATTTCATCTTTGTCATCGTATCGAGCGCACGCTTCGCTAGGTGGCTCATCGATGAGAAATAGTTGCGTTCGTCGGCTTGCTCGACCAGACCCGCATTGGCACGTGCTTCGTAAGCTTCAAGCCCGTTTTCGTATTCTTCACGAATGGCCTTACTCGCATGGGGGTCGAAGAATTGATCGTTAAACGAAACCCGGTCCCGAGCCCGGGTCTGCACCAGGTAAGACCCGTTCGCGATGTTTTCTGATGACTTCAAAACCAGCGGAGCGCGCGGCGTCGATGGCTTGCGTGGCTCTCGCGTTTGCCCCAGCTCCGCGCCCGCGAACGCGGGAAACAGAGCTAGCATCGCGGAAAGACTCGCCATTTGTGGCAGAATGACTCCAAAACGTTTCAAAGGATACCCCCGTAGCCTATAGAGCAACGTCTATGCCACAGAGCGTATTTATAAATGCCCACTAAATCAAATACTTAACAAGGGGCCCCGCGACCGGTGACAGAACGACCGGGAAATATTACAGGGAAGCGGTACAAAAGTGACGCGCATTGTCGTTATTCAAAAAGGGCGAATTCCCATCACGATGAAGGCCAACCAGAGTACAAAACCGGACACGACCGGAATCGCGAAGTTATCGTCGACTTCCATAGGAAGAAGCTCTGCTCCGCCGCCCGCGACACCGCCGATTCCAGACAGAATCAGAAGGTGTTCAAATTTCAGCTCTAAGAACTGCGTTTGATTCATAAAGTTCAGAAAGACGAATGCGACTCCCGCGCATGCGATCATTCCCGCTAAAGTTCCGATCAGAGATTTTCCGTTCGAAAAACGAATCGAGCGGTCGCCATACAGAATCCCGAAAAGCGAGGCGATAGGGTCCCCCACCGCGAGAAACGCAATTGAGAGGGCCGCTATGGGCTTGGGGAAAATCCCGACCGCGATCAGCGCCGAGGCGATATAATACGGAGTTCCGCTATATCGATTGACCTCGCAGGAGCGCATCAAAGGCCCCCAAAATCGGACGACCGCATCGTTGATGGACGGCACCCGCAGACGAATCGTTTCCATGCCCAAAAACAGGACGAGAAAAACTCCTAGCACGAGAACGCCTTGGCTTCGGGAAAGGCCCGCCATGTATACGCCCACGATGAAAAGACCCATCAAAAGATGCCACGCTTTGCGCATGAGATGGAGATCCGAGCGAACATGGAGAGAAAGCATCTTATTCACGTTTGGAAAAGTCGTCGCTATTGCATTGCGTTGATTCGACATAGAAAGATCTTCGATCGATAGCCGACCGCCTCAAATTACAAAATGAACTCATTCAGTATGCACGCGCTGTGCATCATGAAGCTAGAAAAACCGTTCTAACTCAGAGGCTTGTCACACTCAATGGAGTGAATGTGTAAATGCGCCGCATTATTTTGACAGAGTCCCTATTTTAACTTCGATCATTTAGGGCGACCTCGCTTATTCTAATTCTAAGGAAATGATAACAACTTCCATGGATGGCTTCGCATCTCTTACTGGAGAGACCCAATTGCCGACTCAGCGGCGGGTACGACAGATTTGGGCAATTGGCGGCGGCAAAGGCGGCGTTGGTAAAAGCCTCTTGTCGTCGAGCTTGGCTATTTCTCTCTCTCGCATGGGCCATCGCGTGCTCGCCGTCGACTTGGACTTAGGCGGCGCCAATCTTCACACGACCCTCGGCGTCGATCTGCCTCGACAGACATTGAATGATTTTTTTTCGGAACGCGTGAATCAAATCAGCGCATGCATTTCGCCCACCAGCATTCCGAATCTTGAATTCATCAGCGGCGCCCAAGACTCCGTTTCGATCGCAAACGTTCCGGAGCAACAAAAAACGCGTTTCATGAATGCCATTCGCGACGTCGATGCCGATTACGTGATCTTCGACCTCGGCGCCGGGACCGCCGCCCACACGCTCGATTTCTTTCTCGCCGCGGATATCAACATCGTCACGATGCTGCCCGAACCGACGTCGATCGAAAACGGTTACCGGTTTCTCAAGAGCGCTTATTTCCGAAGACTGTGGCTTTCGCCGCGCCTCCAAGCCGCGCGCCAGTGGATCGAAATCGCGATGGACTCTAAAAACAACGAAGGAATTCGTTCGCCCTCCGATTTATTTCGAGCTGCCACACGCGACTTTCCCGAACTCGCGCCCGCTTTGAAAGCGGAGATCGAGCGATTTCGTCCGAAGCTGATTCTCAATCAGGTGCGCACGCATTCCGATATCGAGATCGGCTTCTCGGTTAAAACGGTTTGTAAAAAATACTTCGGAATCGAACTCGATTATCTCGGCTATCTCGATTACGACAGCGCGGTCTGGCAGGCGATCCGTCGCAAACGCCCCGTCATGCTCGAATTTCCCAATGCGAAGCTGGTCACCAGTATTGATCGCCTCGTAGATTACCTCGTCAAAAAACACGCCGACCAGCGCAGCAGCATCGAATGATTCGAGTATGATTTTCCAAAAGGACTCGAACTACTACGACATCCTCGAGATCCGGCCCGACGCCTCCGCCCAGGACGTCCGAAACGCCTATATGCGGCTCAAGACGTCGTACCGCAAAGACAATCCCGCGCTCTATTCGATCCTCGATGCCTCGGAAACCGAGGATTGGATGGGGAAAATCGAAGAAGCTTTCCAAATTCTTTCGGATCCCGACTCGCGCCGTGACTACGACGATCGAAACGGGTTTGCAGATCGGGTAGAGCGAAAAATTTTCTCCGTCGATCGTTCGTCGCCCACCGGGTTGGCGCCCCCGATGGACGGCGGGGAGGACATGGACTCGCTTTTCTCTCCCTCGACGGAATTTGAGGGAATGGTCCAAAAGGGAGAACAGACTCCGGCGCGGTTTCCGTCCTTTTCCTTGCCAAGCCAAGCCCCGTCTTCTTTCCCCGAACGGCCCTCCGTACCCGCGGCGAATGCTGGCGAACGAAAGGAAAGCCCATTTTCAAATCCCGGGCTCGTCGAGCGGCGTCAGGCCGCCCCCGCGAAGGCCGAAGCGCCCGGAGATCCGGTGCTCCAAGAAATCGCCAACGAGACGGAATGGCGAGGGCCGACTCTTCGAAGGCTTCGCGAGCTTCGCCGATACTCGCTCGACGACGTTGCCAGCTTGACGAAAATCTCCCGCACTTACTTGATCGCCATCGAAGAAGAAGCGTTCGCAAAATTACCGGCCCCCGTTTTCGTGCGCGGCTTTCTTCTCCAATTCGCCCGCACCTTGAAAATCCCGGCCGAACCGCTTGCCCAAGCCTACATGGCTCGCCTTCTGAAACGGGGACTCTAAACCGTGCGGGAAGCGCTCTGGACCTGGGTGGTGGCCGAAACCGCGAGTCGCGGCCGCGCGGATAAAACGATTGCGAAAGCGTTGGATTCGGAAGAAGGCGAGTGGGACGGCGAACCTCGTCCAGTTTCCCGCAGCCAGCTGCAGCGCTTGATGGAAGAGGGGCGGGTTCTGCGCGACGGAACCCCCGTCGGACGTTCCGAAAAAATCGCACCCGGCGACTCGATCCAAATCCGGTTGCCCGAACCCACCCCGCTTGAAATCGTTCCCGAGGACATCCCCCTTGAGATCCTGTTTGAAGATGCACATCTGATTGTCGTGAATAAGCCTCCGGGCTTGACCGTCCACCCGTCCTCGACCCAGACGACCGGTACCCTCGTCCACGGACTCCTCTTTTACGTTCGCGATCTTTCCGGCATCGGTGGAAAATTACGCCCGGGAATCGTCCATCGAATCGATAAGGACACTTCCGGCGCACTCGTCGTCACGAAGACCGACGCCGCGCACTTGAAGCTTTCCGCGGTCTTCGCCAAACACGAAATCGAGCGCGCCTATTCCGCGATCTGCTACGGAGCGCCCGCATGGGGCGGTTCCACGGGTCCGGGTGGCGCCGTGGACGAATACCGGTTTGATTCCAGGATCGGCCGCAATCCACACGATCGTTTGAAAATGTCGATCGACGTAAAAGACGGACGCCATGCCACGACGCGATTTCGGTGTCTGGAAAAATACGGAACCCCGGAGCGCGCGCCCTTTGCGTCGCTCATCGAAGCCCGGCTTGAGACAGGTCGTACGCATCAAGTCCGGGTCCATCTCACCGCCCTCCACCACTCTTTACTCGGCGACCCGCTCTACGGTACGCCGAGCCTAAATCAACCGAAGTGGAAACTTTTGCCCGAGCCGATCAAACAGATCGTCAACAAACTCCCAGGCCAAGCGCTCCACGCCCGCCTCCTCGGATTTCAGCACCCAATCACCGGTGAATCCCTTCGTTTTGTCGCTGACTACCCACCGGTTTTCGGGCAACTCCTCGACACTCTCCGAAACTACGCCTAAACTTAAGAGCATGTATTTCGAAAGCAGTCTTCTTCGCACGGTACCCGGAATCATCCATGGATTCGGCAGTAAAATAGATCCGGTCCCGCCCGTATTTTTGAAGACCTGGGTCGATACGCGCCCGACTTGGAACCAAGTCCACGGTACGGCCGTCGCCGTCGTCGTCCGGAAGAATCAAGTTTGCGGCGATGTGGACGCACTGGTCA
>CAZAKW010000060.1:0-11480 GCA_964485835.1 uncultured Bacteriovoracaceae bacterium | reverse complement strand
GGGGTAGGAGCTCTCCCGAAAGAATCTGGACGACCATGTTTTTGACCATGAGGACCGAGTAAGCCTCTTCCCAGTAAAAGGCCAACGTCGCGATCAAGGCGCCGATCTGGTAGTGGATGATGTTCCCTAGGATCGCAAGCCCCATCGCGCCGAGCATCCGGGGTACTGAAAGTGTTTCAAAAAAGAACGACGCGATCACTCCGCCGCCGAGACAGATTCCGGAAATAAAGAGTTTCGGGGCGAGTCCGCGGATGTAGACGAATTCGACGACGCTCGCCGGACGGAGCAAGTAGTTCGAAAGTCCGCCCGAGCGAATCATCTCCATGAGTTCGAAATCGTGATCTCCTCCCCGGATCTGGGTAAAGAGAATCGAGGTGAAAGTGTAGGCGAGCATTTCGGAATAGGTGAGTCCCCCCACCGTTTCCTGCCCCCCGACAATAAACATCGCGTACCAAAGCACCCATTGGATGGCGGCGGGGACGAAGGCCGATCCGAACACCTCAAGCAGAAATTCCAGGCGATACGCGGTCGCGTCCTGAAATCCATTTCGTAAAGCGGCGAGGCGCCACTGGACCCTTAAAGAAGGAACTCGAAAATTAGGCATTCTCCGTCACTCCGCCGCGCGGCCGATCCGGGCGAACGCCCCCTTCGGAGTAAATCCGGCTGATCACGCTCTCCAGACTTTGCTCCTCGATTCCCATATCTAGAATCGTGGCTTTGGCCATCAGCGACTGGAGGATCTTGATCACCGCGTCCTTGTGGGTTTCAAAATAAAACGTCGGTATCGCTTCTTCCTTCGTTTCTTCGCTTTCCGTGTTTTCACTTTCGGCTTGGGGATCGCCCTCGCCTTCGGAACCGCTTACGGATTCGACTTTGATTTTTGATGCGGGGATTCCGGTAATCGCGGCGAGATCGTCGATACGGAAACTTTCTTTAAATCGCGTGCGCAGCCGGCACTCGCCTTCGTTCAGAAGTTTGGAAGGCGAGCCGTCGAAAATCATCTCGCCCGTCTTGAGGATCATCACGCGCGAACAGAGTCGTTCGATGTCGTCCATGTTGTGGGAGGTAAGGATGATCGTCGCCTTTTCTTGCTGGTTGAAGACCTTCAAAAAATCACGAAGCTTCTCCGCCGCCAATACATCGAGACCGATCGTCGGTTCGTCCAAAAAAATCACTTTCGGCCAATGGAGAAGGGCACCGATCAATTCCATCTTCATCCGCTCGCCGAGCGAAAGCCTGCGGATCTGGGTCTGTAGAAGCCGGGTTAAATCTAAGAGTTAGGAAAGCGTATTCATTCGCTCGCGGTACTTGTCTTCCGGAATTTCGTAAATCGCCCGAAGCAGATCGAACGCGTCCACTGCCGGAAGGTCCCACCAAAGTTGCGCCTTCTGTCCCATGACCAGGGAGATCGAATGGCGAAACTCCATCGTGCGATCAAACGGTGTGAACCCTAAAACTTTCGCCTCTCCGTGGGAGGGCGGGATAAGGCCGGAAAGAATTTTTAGAAGCGTCGTCTTGCCCGCGCCGTTCGCGCCGATCAAGCCGACGAACGAGCCGGGTTCGATCGTAAAGGAGACTTCCTTCAGCGCTTCGTGGACGGTGAACCGGGGCTTGAAAAGAAGTTCGAGCGTGCCCTTCATCCCTTCCGCTTTTTGTGGTGAGCGAAACGTGCGGCGAACGCCTTGAACGGAAATGACGGGTGCGGGTGCGAGTGGTTTTGACATGGTGGAGTGCCGAGCGGTGGGGGTTAGAAAGTCGAAACTTCGCGTTTTCCGATCAATGGAGATCGAGCGTCGGTCACGCCCGGGACGAACGCGTTGTAGCGGGTAAAGACGGTCTTCTGGGAGCCTAAGTTTTTGGGATCGACTGCCGCTTCGGAGAACCCGGCGGCGATCGGAAAAGCGGTAATCAAGTAGGGTAAGTCGCGCTCCGAGTCGCGGACGGAATAGACGAGAAGTTCTGCGTTGCCGTCGGGCGAAGGGCCGGACTTCGGAAAGGGCACGAAATCCGTGCGGATCTCTACCGTCCGCGGCAAAGCCGCGGAACCTTCGATGACGACCGTCTCTGTAATCCGTCGTCCGCGTAACGAGGCGTAATCAAAATTGCGAATCGACGGGGCCGTCCCGAACTTCTGTTTCAAAAGTTTAATCGCGCGCGCGTCTTGATCGTTATTCTCTCGAAATGCGATCCGCCCGGCGAAGTGGGTGACGTTCGCAAAAAAACCGCCGCGATCGGGCGTGGGCGAAAGAACCCCGGGCCGAAGTCCGAAACCGAATTCAATATCGGGGCGCACCCAACGCTGGCGTTTGTAACCGTAAGGGGTCTTGAGATTCGATAGAAGATATCCGTAAGTATGCTCGATGCCCGCGTGGACGACGCGTTCGGCGAGCGCGCCTTCGATTCCCTCTCCGCGGGGAGCGACCGACGCGCGCTCTAAGAGGACGTCGATGATAGGCTCGGCGAGAATCGTCTTCTTGGCGCCCTCGTCGTAATTGATCGAGAGACCCCAGAGATTTTTGGTCGTCCCGGCGAGTTTTCCTTCTTTGGCGATTTTGCGCATCAATCCCGACGCGAGGGAGTCTAAATTCGCGGCGACTTTTAAACGAAGGTTTTTCGAATCTCGGGAGGAAGCGAGCGTGGCTTCAAGCTCGCGAGCGATCGAAGCCCAAGGGCAATCGGCCGTTGTCTCTCCCTCGTTTTCGATGGGGCATGCGGAAGGGTTTTCCGGCAAAGCGGAATGCGCCGTGGAGAGGAGGGAAAGGACAAGAACCAAGAGCAAAATTCCGACGGCTTGCATGCCTCGGGAGGTACCACGGGTAGGAGGCGAATTCACCGGAAGATCGCGCGAAGAGCTTCCTCGAGTGTCGGATATTGGAAGGTAAAGGTTGCTTGAGCCAAACGCCCCATTTCGACACGTTGCGATGCCAGGAGGGTTTCGTCGGCCATTTGGCCTAGAGCCAGACGGAGTGCAAAAGCAGGGACCGAGAATACGGTTGGGCGATGGAGGACGCGGCCTAAGGTCTCCGTGAAGATTTGATTCGTGACGGGCTCGGGAGCGACCCCATTATAGATTCCACGCATATCGGAATGGAGCGCATAGAGTAGAAGAGAGACGAGGTCGTCGCGGTGGATCCAGGCCATCCACTGGGTGCCGTCGCCGACTTTACCCCCCAGGCCCGCTTTAAAAACGGGGGTGAGTTTTTCAAGCGCTCCACCTCCTTCTTCGAGCACGACACCAAATCGGAGGACGACTAAGCGGGAGACCCGGGCTTGCCTCGCTTCCTCTTCCCAGGCCTGACAAACTTGGGCTAGGAAACCATCTCCCATCGTCGACGCTTCGGTTAGAGGTTCGTTTCCTCGGTCGCCGTAATAACCGGTCGCCGAGGCCGAAACGAAAACCGGGGGGGTCGCGAGGGAATTGATCGCTTCGACGAGGTTGTGGGTGCCTGCTCTTCGGGACTCCAAGATTCGAGTCTTCCTCTCCTCCGTCCATCGTCCGCCCGCCACGTTTTCGCCGGCGAGATGGAGAACCGCGTCGGCTCCCTCGAAGGCGGTCGCCGGCGCGACCGCCGTTTCGGAATCCCACTCGAAAACGCGTAACTGGGTTTGGGTACCTGCGAAAAGCGGCCCCAGCCGAATCCGGGCTTTTTCCGGACTTCGAGCCAAGACCCTGATTTCTTTCGGCACCGGAAAGGGGCTGGTAGGGCGTAGGGCTTGGCGAAGGAATTCAGTACCGATAAAACCGGTCGCGCCGGTAAGAACGAGATTCATGGCTGCACTCTATACTTATAGAAACCTTAAAAGAATCGGTCAGTTCAGGCTTTCAAGGTCAACGTCTTTCCTGACACCTGTTTAAAAAGTGGACAGTGACCGCCCTTAAAACCGGCCTCATCTCCAATACATTGAATCTGTGCATCGCATCAATTTGGCCCACCCCTTGCTTTTACCCTTTGTAACGACTGTGTGTTTTTAGGGAGAAAGTTTATGCGAAACACGAAAAAGATGATGATGACCCTCGCGGTGGCTTTGCTTGGCCTAGGGCTAAGCGCCTGCGGACGTGATAGTTACAATGGCGCTTATTCCGGGACGCAAATCCGAATGCCGCAGCAACAGCAGCAACCTGGACAAAACGGGCAACAGGTCCCGATGCCTAACCCGTACATGGGTACGACGACCCAGTATAGCGGTGTGACCGCCGATCTTCGGCATGATGGTGATATCGTGACCGGAACCTATGATACGAACCCCCAGCAGGCGGGCACCCAATTTCAAACCGGTATGGCCGGGCAACAAGAGACCTATCGGTTTGAAGCAACCGCTCGTACCGCAAATCGCCTCGAAGGCGTTCGGCTGATTCCGCTCAATTCGATGAACTCGATGATGGGCGGCGGATGCGTGGTCGAAGGAACTTTGGAAGCGATTGAAAACGGCCGCCGGCTTACCGGAACGCTCAATCCCTCGAACATGGGATATCAGACGAATAATTCTTGGATGTGCGGACCTCTGCAAATCACGCTCGATCGGGCGAAGTGAGCAGAGTAGGCTAGGACCATGAACGTCAAAGGTCTTACGGCTTCGATTTCTTCGGTACTGCTAGGTGCGATCTTCGTAGTCGGCCTCTCAGGATGTTCGGAAGGTGGCGACGACAGTGCTGCCGGCGGAGGTTCGATCACCGAGTCCCCGTGCCAGATTTCGACGGAGACTTTCGACGCGAGCGGGGCCGAGCAGCCAAAAATTCTCCTGGCCGAACTTCCGCCTGGCGAGTACCAGTACGAAAATTCGGAAATCTACGTCGATCACCGAATCGAATCGCGAGAAGGGAATCAGCGCGACCCCGTCGTCTCTTATTCGAGGATCCACTTCCTTGAACGCGAGATCGGGACCGAAGCGCAGGCTCGGTACGAAACGGGCCGGCGCTGTTTCGAGACCAAAGGAACCGTGTACTCGTTTCTTTCGCAGTCGAGCTTATTGACCGAGTTTACCAAATACAACGACACAAGCTTCGATACCGAGACGCGTGTCTATAATATTGATTTTCGCGGCTCTGGGAGCGTCAATTCTCGAACGACGGCTACCCTTACGGTAAATCTAGCGAACGACAATCGGAGTGTCGGAATTTCGATGGTGGCAGGCCAGATCGCAAATCTTTGGAACGGCGGATACGTTTTCGCGCGTCGTTCGGGCGATGTTTACGAATTCCACGGAATTCGACTGGAAGCGTCTCGAACGGTCTATGGGAAGGTCGTCTACACCCGGAAACCGCTTCCCGCGAATTCGCGTTAGTCTCGTTTTGGTTTCGAATCCTTCTTGGGTCGACCATCCACAAGGTCTTCGAGATCTAAGACCGCGAAGACTCCGTCGCGGATTTCCCATTTCACATCGATATCGAAAAGGGTGAAGGCAAACCGAAGGCCCTTCGAAGTCTCGTCTTCCGGCGGCATTTTTCTTTTCTGGGAGGCGGGTCGGGGGTCTAGTTCGAGCATCTCTATTATCATGCGTCTGACGTCGATCGAAGGGTCGCCCTTGGATTGGCGGATTCGAGGCTCGTGGCGGGCGAGGGCCTCGGCCGCTTTGGTGGTAAATTCGACTGGGAACTTTTCAATGGGTTCGGCTGCCCATCCCGCGTTCGCGCCAGGGATCGAGTCGGCGAAGGGGATGTAAGGTTTAAGATCCAGAACGGGCGTCCCGTCGAGGAGATCGACTCCCGAAACGAAGATTCGGACGCCCTTTTTTCCATCAAACTCGATCCGTTCGAGTTTTACCGCCGATAGCCCAATTGGATTTGGACGGTGCGGAGAGCGCGAGGCGAGGACCCCCACTTTTTTTCGCCCGCCCAAACGGGGGGGCCGAATCGAGGGTTTCCAGTCTCGGGCGCCGTGCTCGTGGAAAACGAAGACAATCCAGAGATGTGAAAACGTCTCGAGTTTCTGGCAGGCGATCTTAAAGAAGGGATGCGGATTGAGTTCGATCACGCCTTTCGCTTCCGAAACCATCCCGGGTTGGCGGGGAATACCGAATTTCTCGGCAAACGCGGTTCTTACCACTCCGATCGGCTCGAATTCGTAGGGTCTTAGGGCCTGATCCTTTTTCGGCGGCCCGGAGCGCGATACGAAATCTTCTCCAGGATAGGCGGATTTCTTCGCGTTCTTTTTTTGCATGGGTAAGAAACTTACTTCGCGACTTTGATTTGAAGATGTTTGGCGATTTCCTCGGGCTCGAGGTCGAGAAGGTTCCCGCTGGGGGTGGCATCTCCAAATTTAAAGCCCACGCAGAGTGTTTCGCTTTTGAAAAATTCGGGATCAATCGCGATGACGGCTTCGACGTCGTTTGGAAGAACGATCTCGATTCGGTCGTCGAGATTGAGATTTTCGAACTTCCGCTTCTGGTTGACGGCGCGAGTGAGGGTACGGAGGTTACCCTCCGCCTCTTGTTCGGGGGTTACCGTCGGATCGACTTCGATCGATACGAGGGTTTCGACCGATAGATTCGGGTTGCTTCCCTTAGCCGCGCGACGAAGGTCGATATCAGAAGAGGTGATCGGCTCGCCATCGACGACGATCGTTTCGCCCGCTTCTAACTTAAGCAGGCTGTCGAGTTTCAATCCGGCGATCGCCGCTCCGACTTGTTTCATCTTCGGTCCCAGGCGTTTACCGAGAACGGGAAAGTTGGCCTTCGCCGAGATTTGCACGAAATCATCTTCGTTTGCGGCGTATTCGATTTTCCGGATATTCAATTCGTCCCGAAAGTAAGACTCGAATTTCTTGAGGTTCTCCAACACCCGTTTCTCCCGGTGGATCACTCGCATCGAGAGGAGCGGAATTTTTGCCTTAACCTTAATCTTTTCCCGGTGATTCCGACCCAAGGTTACGAGTGCGTCCATCACCCGGACGGCTTCCTCGAGCTCGGGTCGAATCGCTTTTTCTTCGAGCGTGGGAAAGGTTTCGAGGTGCACGCTTTCTTTCGAGTTTGGAAGGACGGTGCGGAGATTCTGGAAAATCGTCTCCGAGAGAAACGGCGCGAAAGGAGCCATAACCTTCGAGAGTGTTTCCAAGACGTGATGGAGGGTTTCGAACGCGAAACGCTTGTCGTCCGGCATTCCGTTTTTCCAGAAATGCGATCGGTTGAAGCGGATGTAAGTGTTTGTAAGTTCTTCGACAAAGCCCAAAAGGTGGGGAACGACGTTATAGAGGCGGTAGCCTTCCATTTCTTTTTCGGTATTTCTCACGAGAGAATTCAGTCGCGATAAAATCCATTGATCAAGGAGGTTGGGGCTATCGATCGGCTTGAGTTTTCCGGGGACAAACTCGTCGACGTTCGCGTAATTCACGAAAAAAGCGTAGGAGTTCCACCAGCGGAGCAGGATCTTGCGCACGACTTCGGTTACATGTTTCTCGTTAAATCGGAGTTCTTCGCCTTTTACGACCGGCGAGTTGATCATATAGAGGCGAAGGGCGTCCGCGCCGTGGCGACCGAGAACTTCGTTTGGGTCGGGATAGTTTTTCAGGGACTTCGACATCTTCTTACCGTCTTCGGCGAGGATCAGTCCGTTTACGACGACGTTTTTAAAAGGCGCCTTTCCGTAAAGCGCTGTTCCGATCACCATCAGCGTATAGAACCAACCGCGGGTTTGGTCTAAACCTTCGGCGATAAAGTCCGCAGGAAACGTTTTTTCGAATTCTTCTTGGTTTGATTTCGGATAACCCCACTGGGCGTACGGCATCGAACCGGACTCGAACCAACAATCCAACACCGGCGCGATCCGCTTAAGCGGGCTTTTGCCGGTAGGCGAGGGGATTTCTACGGAGTCGATCGAATCCATGTGTAAATCGGTGATTGTCTTACCCGAAAGCTTCGCAAGTTCGTCGCTAGAGCCTACGCAAATCGTCTCGCCCTCTAGATTTCGCCAAAGAGGTAGCGGAGTTCCCCAGAATCGATTCCGAGAGATCGCCCAATCACGCGCGTTTTCCAGCCAGTTACCGAAGCGCCCGTCGCGAAGGTGTTCAGGCACCCAGCGCGTGGTTGAGTTTGCTTTAATGAGATCTTGCTTGATCTGTTCGACGCGAACGAACCACGAAGAGACCGCGCGGTAAATAAGCGGCGTATCCGTCCGCCAGCAGTAGGGGTAGGAGTGTTCGAGCGTCTCGTGTTTTACGAGGCGGCCCTTTGATTTGATTTCGGCGATTAAATCCTTGTCCGCTTCTTTTACCCGGCGGCCGGCGTAAACGCCGACGGCGGTCGTAAACATTCCGTCGTCGTCGACGGGGTTGACGAGGGGGATCCCGTTCTTCTGGCAGGCAAGATAATCTTCTTCCCCGAACGCGGGCGCCATGTGCACGATGCCGACGCCCGAATCCATCGTTACGTGGTCGGAGTGGATTACCTTGAAGGCGCCGTCTTTTTCGCGGTCCGAAAAAAACGGAAAAAGAGGTTCGTATTTCCAGCCAAGGAGGGCCGAACCTTTTAGTTCTTCTTGGATTTCGAAATTTTTCTCTGCTTCTTTACCGAATGGGTTTTTCCAGAGGGCTTTGGCGAGTACGTATTCTTGGTTGGAAGATTTTTCTTTGATGCGGACGTAGTCCGCGTCGGTGTGGACGGCGAGCCCCAAGTTCGAAGGAAGGGTCCACGGGGTGGTCGTCCAAGCGAGGAGCGAAAGGTTTGGTTTACCTTTCACGGGGAAGGCGACGGTGATCGCGGGATCTTGGACTTGTTTGTAGTTGAGGTTGGCTTCGAAGTTCGAAAGCGCGGTCGAGAGCCCGACGGAATAAGGGACGACTTTGTAACCCTCGTAGATCAACCCCTTGTCGTACATCTGTTTGAAGACCCACCAAACCGACTCCATAAATTCCGGAGACATCGTGAAGTAGGCGTTTTCCATATCGACCCACCGGCCGATTCGCTTCACGGTACGTTTCCATTCTTGGGAGTAACGTTGGACGATTCCGCGGCAGGCGGCGTTGTATTTGTCGACCCCCATTGCGTAGATGTCTTTGTTGGATTTGATCCCAAGCGATTTATTGATTTCGTATTCGACGGGAAGGCCGTGGCAGTCCCATCCAAAGCGGCGCGGGATCGAGTACCCCTTCATCGTCCAGTACCGAGGGACCACGTCTTTTAGAGTCCCGGCAAGCAGATGTCCGTAATGGGGAAGTCCGGTGGCAAACGGGGGACCATCGTAAAACGAGAAATTTTTGGCGCCGGGCGATTTCCCGGAAGCATTCGCTTCTACGGACTTCTCGAAGATTTTGTTTTGGTCCCAAAAGGAGAGAATTTTCTCTTCTTCCCCGGGGAGGGAAACGTCGGAACGGACGGACTCAAACGGCTTTTTTCCGGGGAGGGACATGGCGCTTAAGTTAGCGAAAATGTGGGGGAATGGGAAGGACCTTGCCCGCGCGTCAAAAAACTCAGACGAATTCTCAAGTAGAAATCGATCTTTGATTCGCGAAACAGAGCAACAAATTCCTTAATAATTCCAGAGGGGAATGCCGACTGTAAATTGCATGAGTTCGCCCGCAATGACTCTATCTTCAGTTTCGCTTATTTTGACCTTAAGAGAGGCTGTGACATCACGCAGACAGGTCGAGGTTCGTATTGGTGAATCGCTCTTACTTGGTACTCTGCTCGAACTCGTTGAGACCGGTTCAGGACGTAAAAGTGAGGTCAGATCATTGACATTAAGGCCAGAAGGCTATGATCTACCTACATTCACTGAATGCGCAATTGCAACGGTTTCAGGAAAATCAAATTCTGGCGCATTTTCTTTTTCAGGCACCGCACGCTGGGCTCGCGCACCGATACCATTGATCGAGCTTTCCGAGTTTTCAGAACTCGATACCGCCGACAATAGAGACGGCCAGAGAACTCGAATTCGCTTTTCGACGAATTCGTTCGTAGTTATTGAATATGCAAATTTAAGTACGATATGCGCGCTTCAAATAACCGACATTTCCGCAAAGGCGATTGGCGGTTCCCTGCAGTCGAAAATTGAACTGCCGAAATCCGATCTAATGTTTGCGTCGGGTTCCTTGAAAGCTGGCCCGGGAATCTTACGCCTAAATAGAGCCGAAATCGTTCGAATTCAGGAAGCCGGCCACGAAGGGGAGAGTGGCCTCTTCTCATATAAAGTAGCGCTTAAAATTCCTGCATTGAATTTGACAGCCGATGGAGTTGAACGTCGCGTGGCAATGAGGAGAGTGCTGGAGCAGTTCGAACTGGTTAGCATCAGGGCACAGCTTTTCCAGCAAGCGGAAATTCCTGCGAGAGTTATCGATATATCTACTGGCGGACTGTCTGTCGTGGCAGTTGAACCCGCAGATATCAATCTTTTACCTATTGGCTCCACAATCTCTATTGAGGGTCTAGTTGGATTTGTTGTCGTTAGTTCTGAATTCATTATCCGCATAAATTGGATGCTCACGTCTGATGTCGACAGAAGAGCCGCACACCAGTTCTTCTCAAAAGTTACTGGTTCCAATTCTGAAATCCGATCCTACGAATCTAACGCAACAATGACCTTATTGGTTCGATCCGGGGTCAAGAGCGGACCATTTCTGAATAGTTATTCGGACGCTAAGGATCTACAGACAGACTTCGGAGAATTGAGTAGTGCTGCCGAAATCGTAGGGCATCGGGCAATCAAGCGTGACGACGCGGGAAAAGTAATCGCACATATAGGAACGTTTAAAGTCGCCGACAATCTGTGGTTTTTCGGTGACTTCTTCGGATCGATGACCGCTGAAAGTAATTCTGCTCGAAGTTTTGTGAGCGAATATATGAGGACGTTTGTCGAGTTTTCAGCTCAATCTGCACCTTACCCGATGGTGCTTGTTGCCTGGAAGTGGAATCACCCGTACTGGCAGGAAATGCAGCGACAAAGTCAGGTAGAAGGGACGAACCTCGTCCATGCTACCGCATCAGCGCGTTTAGCCTATCCCCAGATTTCGACCAACTATCTTAAAAGGAACGACTTGAATGCCGCGGAGGTCCGAGCGATTGACGTGTCTCGCATCCGGGAAATAAGGGCATTGGCGAAGAAAGCAGGAGTACTTGGTTTCTTAAATGCGTTCGACTTTTCAGAGGAGAAATTCGGATCACCCCTACTGCGATTGACTCTGAAAAATTGCGACTTTCGATTTCTTCGTCAGTACATTTTTGTGGCATGCCAAGATAAATATTTTCTAGGAGTACTATCCCATCTTCCAGAGGGATTAAGCCCACAACGTCACCAGAGTGCGATCTGGTTGATAGTGCTTTCTGAAGGGGTAGACGAAGTTCTCACGCAATCTGTTTGGGAAGAATTAACTCTTCGTTCAGTGCGCATGGGAAACTTTCCTTCGCTGGTTCGAATTATCGGTAAGGATTTAAATCTGTTCGGTGGAGAAGAAATTCGGATATTCGTTGCTGATCCCAAACTCCTGGAGTCAGCATGAGTAACTTACTTATCGGATTAATGGCGCTGATATCGATTTTAGTATCGTATGCTC
>CAZAKW010000059.1:0-11597 GCA_964485835.1 uncultured Bacteriovoracaceae bacterium | reverse complement strand
CGGCAAGGGTACGCGGCTTACCGGGTAGGGCTCGCTTACCATTCCGATATTCCAGGAACGCATGCGCGAGATCTCACGACGGCTTATCGTGCGCAGGATGCTTTTCGTGAATACCTCTATCAGTTTCCGAGCGGTGAGTACGTCTCGGATGCAAGGACCAAACTCACAGACTCACGCACGAAGTTGGCGGAGAAGGAAATGTATGTCGGGCGTTTCTATTTTAAACGCAAGATGTGGGAAGCCGCCAAGGGACGATTTTCGAAGGTCGTTAGCCAATACTCGGATTCCAAATTCGTCGAAGAAGCTCAAAAACGTTTGAAAGAGATCGAAACCAAGCCGCCGGAAGAGACTCCTTAAAGGAACCGCGCCGAATGGAAATGCAACTCAGCTCCGCGAACGCCCCGGACCGCCAAATCCAAGACCTGATCAATCGGAAGGAATTCACGCGGGCGGAATCCCTCATTCGCGAGAAATTGGTTCGGGATCCGAAGAGCGCCGATGCGTATTACCTTCTCGGGGTATCCGCGTATTTCCAGGGCAACGTCGGGCCGACGATCACTGCCCTTCGGAAATCGCTCGAACTGGACCCGCGCCACACGGACGCCGCGATTTGCCTCTCCGTGCTGCTCAACGACCTCGGAAAATACGACGACGCGAAAAAGATTTTCGAACAGGCCAATCAGTCGGTCGTTCATCGACGCGAGGGCGTGGTTTCGGGCGTCGACCAGAAATTCGCCATCAAGCATCTGGAGTTGGGCGATTTGTATTTTCGGTACCGACGGTACGAAGAGTCGATCGAAGAATACTCCAAGGCCGCCTTACTCAATCCAAGCCACCTCGACACGCGCATTCGGCGTGCGAAGGCTTACGCCCGCAAAGGATTCGTATCCCGGGCGCTCCAGGATCTTCAATCGCTCAAGCACGACCATCCCCAATATATCTCGGCTCGGATTCATCTCGGACTTTTGCACTATAGTCAGGGTAATCTGATCGATGCGGAGATCGAATGGGAAGAAGCGGCTCGGATCTCCCCAAACCATCCCGAAGCCCATTCTTACCTAACGCTGATCCGTCGCGCACGGGACCAAAACCCGCTCACGACGAGCTAGTTCTTTACTCCCGGGTGAAGGGAACGACTTCGATTTCCTTTTCCGAAACCCTGAGGCTCGTGGCCACTTTGGCTTTCAAATCCTTGGCAGTCCCGAGAACCATCACGCTGAGCCGCTCGGGATCGAGGAAGGATTTAACCGCGGCGTTCGTGCGGGCATGGGAGACCTTCGCTAGGTTTTCAGCATAAGAACGCATAAATCCGTCGGGAAGACGTAGGGTCTTTTCCAACAAGATGTTCTCGACCCGTTTCGCAGGCGTGTTGTAAGTGAAGCCTGCGGAATTGATGAGGCTTGATTTGGCGAACTCGAACTCGGCTTGGTTAATACCGTTTTCCTGCCAACTGCGAAGCATGCCATCCACCAGAGCGAGCGCGGCGGCTGTGTCCTTTGCGGCCGGAAACGTATAGGCCTGCCACGAGCGAGGCTCGATGCCATGCCGAAAGTAGCTGTAAGCGCCGTAACTCCAGCCACGTTTAACCCTGACTTCGGTCATCATCCGCGCGGAAAAGCTTCCGCCGCCGAAAACGTGATTCGCTAAGTAAACCGGAAAGAAGGCCTCGTCGGTCAGCTTTAGTCCGATCTGGCCGAAGTAAACTTGGGTTTGCGTGCGCTCGGCCTTATCGATGAAAAGAACGCGTCTTTTTTTCCAAGCGTCGGGAGCGGTGGCCGTACGAATCGGATTTTGTCCTTCGGAATTCGGGCGTTTTTCCGCGATTCGTTTCGCCCAAGCCTCGACGAAAGAACTTTCCGAGTCGCCGGATCCGACGACCAGGAGATTACGGGCCTGGAAAAGGTTGGCGTAGTGGCGAAGAAGATCCGGGCGTTTGAGTCTTTCGAGATCGCGCGTCTTGCCTAAAATCGGCTTTCCGTACGGATGTCCTTCCAAAAGAAAGGCGTCCCAAAAGACTTTCGCCAGCGCGTTGTCCTTGCCGCGTGTATTGAGAATCTGCGAGACGACTTCCGATTTGAGTTTGCGGATCTCGGATTCGGGGAAGCTCGGATTCGTGATCACGTCCTGGACGATTTCCATGTACTCGGCGAGCTTCGCGGAAAGCACGCTTCCGCGAAAGATGATCGCTTCGGAACGAGTTTCCACGTTAAGAGTCGCACCGAGCTGTTCGAGCGCTTCGTCGATTTGCGCTTTCGACCGAGTACTCGTTCCTCGAAGCATCATTTCCCCAACGAAGTTTCCGATCCCGGATTGTGCGGGAAGGTCGTGGGCCGCGCCCGCTTTCACGGCGATGTTGAGATAGACGATCGGAAGGCTTGCGTCGGACTCGAATCGGGTCTCCATGGCCCGAGCCGGAGAAGAATTCACCGCAAGCAAGAAAGCGGAACCGAAAAGAGTAAAAACTTGGATTTGTCGTGGGAAAATCATCTCGGTTTCCTCTATTTCTTCTGCACGCCGGTGACGACGGAGCGGGATTCGGGTTTAAGATACTTTTTGGCAACCGCTTGAATTTGTGTCGCGGTCACGTTGCCGATTTGATTGAAGAGTTCGACCCCGGTTTGGAAACTATCGGAAACGGTTTCGAAATGCCCCAGAAAGTTCGCACGTTCCTTGGGTGCGGATAACGAGTCGTAAAATTGTGCCTGGAGGCTGTTTCTGGCGCGCTCCAGCTCGGCTTGCGAAATAGGCTTCTTCTTAAAGTTTTCGATTTCCTTGAGGAAGACGGATTCGAGTTGGCCGGTCTTTTTGCCTTTTTGCAAATTCGCCATAAAGATCAGGATGGATGGATCCTTATCGTCGAGATCGTATGCGTTGATGCTGGATGCGATCCCCGTCTCTACGAGCGCTTTCGGGAGGCGGGCGCTCTTTCCACCCGTCAGCACCGTGCGCATCACTTCCAAGGCGGGGATGTCTCCGTGGGTGACGGGGGGAGAAGGGTAAGCAATCATAATCTTCTGTACTTCGGTGTTCAGCTTCATCACTTTCCGTCGAACGGAATTCTGCTCGGGTTCCTTTGGAATGGGGTTCTCCGGTGGATTCTGCGGTTTGAGATCGCCGTAGTATTTGTTGATTAGAGAAAGCACGTTGCTCGCTTTCACGTCGCCGACCACCACGATCGTGGCTCGGTTGGGGGCGTAATAGTTTTTGTAAAAGCGGACGGCGTCCGCGGCCGACATGCGATTGAGATCTTCTTCGTAGCCGATTACCGGCCAGCGATAGGAATGTTTTTTGAAGGCGACGCCGAAGATCTCCTGGTACATCAACCCGTCTGGGCTGTTTTCGTTACGAAACCGTCTTTCGTTCTGGACGACCTCGGTCTCGGTTTTGAAAGACGTCTCGTTCACCACCAGATTCGTCATCCGGTCCGATTCCAGTTTCACGATCAATTCGAGTTTGTCTTTCGGCATTTCCTGGACGTAGGCCGTGTAATCGCGCGAAGTGAAAGCGTTCTCCCCCTCCGCTCCGGATTGTTCCAACAGGCGATCGAATTGTCCCGGCGGATACGCCGTGGTTCCTTTGAACATCATGTGTTCAAAAAGATGGGCAAGCCCCGTTCGGCCAACTGCTTCGTCGCGAGATCCCACGCGAAACCACGTTTGGTAAGCGAAAGTCGGCGAGGAGGAGTCTTCAAGGACCAGGAGGCGTAAGCCGTTCGGAAAGACGTACCGATGGACTTCCATCGCACCAAAGAAGGGCAATTTCTTTCCTTCCTTCTCGATCTTGCCGACGCTTGAGCAACCCATAAAAAAAGCAAGCAGCGCCGTAAAGGAAAAGGAAACGAACCAACGTCGCGCAGAGTATTTTATTTTCATCGTGTTCAAACTCTATCATTTTTAGATCCCCGTGATATTCTGAAAAAACGTATGAGTGTTTTTCGCGCCTTTGCCGATCGTCATCGAATTCTCTGGGTTAGCGTCATGAGCGTGACGGCGATCGTAGCCCTCTTTATGGGGATTCTGGGCGTTGCGGATTCCGACCTTTTCATGGTTCGCGCGGTAGAAGTCGTCGATGCGAGCGGCGGTCCGACAGAAGGTGAAGAAATTTCGCGGGTGAGCACCCCGCTGGATGCCCAGCAGATTCTGGATATCGCGCAAGTTCCGACCGAATCGACTAATCTTTTCTCGCTGAAACTTTCCGGTATCGAGAAGCGTTTGCTCGCCCATCGGTGGATCAAAGGCACGACGATTTCGAAACGATTTCCACAAACGGTTTCGATCTCCGTGGTCTTTCGCGAACCGGTTGCGATGGTGCAGAACGCTGACGGTGCGCTTTTCTATTTAGACTCGGACGGGACTGCGTTCGCGCCGCTGAATTTAAAATCGAATTCCAATCTTCCGGTGCTGGTGAATTTCCCGCCGGAGCAGATCGGCGCCGCGCTTCGGTTCGTAAAGGCGTGGGAAGGGTCCGGGCTGGAACTGAAGTCTCGACTTTCCGCGCTCGAATGGGACGACGAGAAGGGCCTTCAAGTGATGGCGACGTATGCTTTGCCGGAGTCTCCGGGCCGGGTTCGCGTTGAATTGGGGCTGGCCTTCAGTGCAGAACTTGATTCTCAGCTCGGTCGGTTGAAAGAAGTGATTACCTACCTGTCGGCCAATAATATTCGTGCGCGTCAGGTTAATGCCGACTTGGGCAAAAAAATAGTTGTCAGAATCGCTCGTAGTTCTTAGACTTCCAGGGGAAGAGGTAGTTTTTGCCCAGCAGTACTCGCTTTCCAGGAGTTGGGCCACCTCGTCATTGACTGCGTTAATATAGCGCGTCAGAGTCCCATGGGAGGGATTCTCGTATGTCCAAAAAGGACTTTGTTGTCGGTCTCGACATCGGAACTACTAAAATTTGCTGCATCGTCGGAGAAGTCCACGAGCGCGGGCCGCAGCCGGTGATCGATATCATCGGGATTGGAAGTGCGCCCTCGATCGGGCTTCGCAAAGGGGTCGTGATCAATATCGACGCTACCGTGGAAAGCATCACGAAAGCCGTTGAAGAGGCCGAGTTGATGGCGGGCGTGGAAATTTCCAACGTCTTCACGGGTATCGCCGGTGGCCACATCAAATCTTTCAACAGCAGCGGCGTGGTCGCGGTGAAAGACAAGGAAATCACCGAAAGCGACGTCCAACGCTGTATCGACGCTGCGAAAGCGGTCGCCATTCCCCTGGACCGCGAAGTGATCCACATCATGCCGCAAGAATTCATCATCGATGGGAACGACGGGATTCGTGATCCGGTCGGAATGAACGGAATGCGCCTTGAGAGCAAGGTCCACATCGTGACCGGTGCCGTATCCAGTGCCCAAAACATCATCAAATGTGCGAACAAATCCGGCTTGAACGTCGTTGAGATTTGTCTGGAGCCAATCGCTTCGGCTGCCGCCGTCCTTTCGGAAGACGAAAAGGACTTGGGCGTCGTGCTTGTCGATATCGGTGGGGGCACAAGCGATATCGCGATCTTCAAGGATGGCGCGATCGTTTATACCGGCGTGCTCGCCGTGGGCGGAAACCATATCACGAACGATATCGCCGTGGGCCTTCGCTGTCCCCAAAACGAAGCCGAGAAGCTCAAGATCGCGCACGGATGCTCCTTGGCATCGCTCGTTCGTCCCGACGAAACGATCGAAGTCGCGGGCGTGGGCGGACGGAAATCGCGTATGGTCCCGCGCCGCCTCCTTGCGGAAATTATAGAACCCCGCGTGGAAGAGATGTTCTCTTTGATCCAACGGGAAGTGATCCAAAGCGGCCATGGGGAAATGCTTTCCGGCGGCATCGTGATCACCGGTGGCTCGAGCCTGCTCGAAGGAATGCCGGAGATGGCGGAATTTATTTTCGAAATGCCCGTAAAGCGTGGAGTTCCCCAGGGAATTGGTGGACTCCGCGACGTGGTGAACAGTCCGAAGTTCGCTACGGGGGTCGGGCTCCTAAAATACGGAGCGCGCAACGGTTCAAAAGCAAAGTTTCAGATCCGCGAAAAGAATATTTACGACAAAGTTCGTGGATCGATGCGGACCTGGATCCGCGATCTGTTTTAAAAGCGTAGGAAGTTCAGTCAGGAATTAACGGAAGGCCGGCGACGGTCTCCTCAAAAAGGAAGAGGAAACATACCATGTTCGAAATCGATCAAGTAGCCACTCAGGGAGCGAAGATCAAGGTCATCGGCGTGGGCGGCAGCGGATGCAATGCCGTTAACACGATGATTAAGATGGGTCTTCAAGGCGTGGATTTTATCACCGCCAACACCGATATCCAGGCCCTCAACGCCTCGCTCGCGCCGACCAAAATTGCTATCGGGCAAGACGTCACCCGCGGGCTCGGAGCCGGTGCGAACCCAGAAATCGGCCGTAAAGCGGCGCTCGAAGATTATGCGAAAATCGCGGAGATGATCTCCGGAGCGGACATGGTTTTCATCACCGCGGGCATGGGCGGCGGAACGGGCACTGGCGCCGCGCCGATCTTCGCGAAGATCGCGAAAGAAGCGGGCGCGCTTACCGTCGGCGTGGTCACGAAGCCTTTCATCTTCGAAGGCCGCAAACGGATGAAGCATGCCGAGGAAGGGCTCGCCGCTCTCCGCGAAAACGTCGATTCGTTGATCATGATTCCGAACCAGCGGTTGCTCGCGATTTCGGGCGCTAAGCTTTCGATGATGGACGCGTTCAAGAAAGCCGACGAAGTTCTCCTAAACGCCGTGCAAGGGATCTCGGATCTCATCAATTGCACCGGTCATATCAACTGCGACTTCGCGGACGTTCGTACGATTATGAACAACCGCGGAATGGCTTTGATGGGTATCGGAAACGCGAAAGGCGAACATCGTGCGGTTGAGGCCGCGACGAACGCGATTTCTTCGCCGCTGCTTGAAGACGTTTCGATCAACGGCGCGACCGGGATCATCATCAACATCACCGGTGGACCGGATCTTTCCATCCACGAAGTGAACGAAGCGACGACCTTGATCATGGAAGCCGCGCACCCTGACGCCGAGATCATCTTCGGTACCGTGATCGACGAGTCGATGAACGATAGCGTGAAAATCACCGTGATCGCGACCGGGCTGAACGCTCCGGCGGCGACCGTGGCGTTTAGCTTGAATTCACAAGCAGCCGCAGGCGCACAAGGTTGGAACCAGCCAGCCGCCGCTTCCACTCCTCCCGCTCCCAACGCGGCGATGGTGACTCCTGCGACGGCGGCGCCGAGCCCCGCGGCGATCCAACAGCCTGTCGTTGCCACGCCTGTTCAGCCAATCAAAGTCGAAACCGTGACGATCGAAGCGGAGTCTGGATTTGAAGATCTCGTTGCTCCACCAGTGGCGGAAGTAAAAGAGACAGTCAATCCAGGCCTTCAGGCTCGCCCTCCGGCGAAAGAAATGGGCACCGGCGCGGAAGCCGGCGAACTCGCTCGCGCCCGCGCGATCGCGCAACGCCTTGGGATCACCAACTTGACCGACGACGAATACGACGTGCCGACCTACATGCGCCGTCGAGGAGCGGATTCGGAGTTGTAAGAAGTCACCCCTGTTAATTTTGAAAAGCCCGCGTGCCACCGGCATGCGGGCTTTTCCTTTTTGCAGGACTACCGTCAACCTTCAACCGTTCAATTGTTGTCGATCCGTTAGATATTTCTACCGCTCTGGATTTAGGTACAATTTCCGCGAAAGCTGGCCAAAAATAGAAAGAAGGGCGATCCATTCCGCCCATAACTTTTCATGGCTTATCGGGAGCGGATTTCTATGAAGGCACTTTTGAAGAAGAGATCAATTCTCCTCGCCGTTGGCCTCTCCATTTTTACTTTGCTTCCCAGTTTCGGTCTGCCTAACGACCCAACGTCTTGGATTCCGTGGCGACCGGGAACCGAGCTTTGGGAGTATAATCCGGGACCCGATCCTGAGACTGCCCATGGAAAAGCATTGCTCGATCTTTTCTCGGAATTTCCTGACTTTATGCCGATCTCGGAAGAGTTGATGGACACTCAAAAATTTCGATACATCGATGGCATAACTCTGGCTCGAATTTACTTTTTCTTGGATTACATCAAGATGGTTGTAATCGGCCAAGATGGGGCGCCCGTAACCAACATAGCGAAGATGCCCGGCACATCGGGCTTTGGCGCTCGCGTTCAAAGCATTGGGAATTACTTTGGTGTGGATCAAGGTGTTGCGACAACGAACGCATATTCGTCGACGATCAAAGGGCAATACGGATCGTTTGATCACCCCTACGTCGAAGTGGATTCGAAAGGTCTGCCTAAACTTCGTAAAATGGCTTACGTAGATAACGAGTTTTGGATGCTTTCGAACGGAAGAGATAGCGAAATTCTCCTGAAACGGGAAGCTTTCTGGGAATGGATAATTAAGAACAATCCCGAATCATTACGCTTGATGGTGCTGTTCGGTGGTGCCGCGAGAGATGCGTGGGCGGAGTTCCTCATCGCACGAGGGGCTAAAGTCGGTACTCGTTTTAACGAAGAACAATTGAAGTCGGTACAGATTCCGGAATCCAAATTGGCCTATGCGGGTGGAAATAACGTGTTCCCCGTGCCTATTGATCGTAACGGCCAAGATATCTATGAAATTTTGCTAGGTCGAAAACTCGACTATTCCAAACCGGCTGCCCAGCTTGAAGCATTTGATGCCCTTGAGAGTGCGGGGCAACGCGGCTTGGATATGATGGTCTTCACGGGGGGTGGAATCAATGGAAGTGGCATTGTAAACGTAGCGCAACTCGGTGGATACGATTTGGACGACGTCGTGATCAACGGAGAAAAAACGAATTCTATTAAAGGGTTGATACTCTCCGACGGATACGTCGTGAAAGAGGATATCGCTTTCGCGATGTCCGCCCATCCGAGCTCTCTAAGCAGAATGACTCCCGATCAGGCCTCGGCCGCATTGAGGAAGTCATTCGCAAAACTAGAACCCCTAAAGAAAAAAGGGTGGAAAATTGAACCCGACCTAGATGCGAGTGGGAGGCCACTTACTAATCGGTGGCATGAAGGTAAAGATTATGAATATGGACGTGCGGATATTCGCCAGGGCTATTTTGAATTCGGCGCCCCGGATGATCGTCGCGTCTCGCGTGCTGATGCTTCGAGGATGGATCCGCAGACGATTATCGCTGGATCACGCGGTCGTGTTAAGTTCGATCAACGTAAAATTTCTGCTGCGAAGGAAAGGCGTCCAAGTGAGACACTAGACCCGCGTGACAATTGGACGGGCCGAGCGCGCCAAAAAGAAACTCGCTATATATTCGACCGAGGTCCGGGCCAAGAAACCGCGAGACTGCTGATGACGAGTATCGACCGCGAGGCTTTATTTGAACCAAAACCCGGGATGAAAACCGTCGATCGGAATGGAAACGATATCACCTTCAAAACCCATGGCATCGATGCCTATTATACGAAGACCCATCCGGACACCGGCCTCTTCGGTTTTCATAGGGGTGATTTCGACAGCGCGAAAGTCTTGATTCTGGCTGATCCTCACGGAATCGACGATTGGATCACTTCGCGTGCGCTTACGGGGGAGCGAGGACAGTATTTAAACGGGTTGATGGATGATTTGGGATACGGAGCTGATTATCTCGTTTTGAAAACCGTGCCAGTAGGAATGGACGGTGCAACTGCAGACGAATGGGAAGTCGTGCGAAAACGTACTGAAGAATATCGTGAGGTTGCCATCCAACGTGCGCTTGAGAATCCGAAAATCGAAGTAATCTTTACCGATGGTGAGATTGCTAGAGCGGAAATGGATAGAGTGCTTAGGAAGTTAAAAATCCAGGATAAAGTGGTGATCTCTATCACCCGTGACGGAGATAAGGCGAGTTCGGGGCTTGCCCAAGCGGCTGAGCAAGCTCGCCGAAGTATGGCAGGCCTCGCTGGGAGGAATGTAAAAGTACGAATGAAAGATATTCCCCGCTCCCATCTGCCTTGGACCGCGAGGCTTTGGGAGGGAACCGGAGGGGATAGTGTCGTTGATGCTTTGGGCAAAGAGCGGGGAGGAGTACGCGCAGTCGCCACTCCAAATTGGGTTGTTCGCCAAAAATTACAACCTACAGAAGCAGTGAAGGTATCCATCGAGAGACTACGAAGTCTTCTCGAACAAGCGGGAACGCGACTGGGGAACGAAGATATCCGAGAGTTCATCAAACGTAAAAACCTCGTAGGCGGAGGAAGTTTTACCGCGGTGGAAAAAGCTCGCCTTCGACTGGGTGTGACTCCAATCGTCGATAAGATGAAACCGGATCCACGCTGTCGAGATCTCCTCGATTTTCCTTCCGATATCCCCATAACGGGAACCTAATAGCGCGGTCGATGTAGATGGGCTGGTTTTAGTTTTTCGTGGTTCCAATGACCACGGCGAGGACAATCAATCCAAACGCCGCCCCCTGACGCCAGGTCGGAACCTCGCCAAGCGCCAGCCAAGCGAAACCCATGAAGACGACGAGCGTGATCGCCTCCTGGAGAATTTTTAGGTCGTAGGCCGAGAGCCCCGCACCGACGTAACCCAGCCGGTTCGCCGGCACCTGCAAAGCATACTCCGGTAGCGCGATCATCCAGCTCGCGAGAATCGCGATCCAAAGCGGTGCCGACTTGAAACGGAGGTGCCCGTACCAGGCAAGTGTCATAAATACGTTTGAGCAAAAAAGAAGAGCGACGGTGCGAAGCATGTTCTAAGTACCCGCGCCGCCCGTAGTGAGGCCGCCGTCGATCTGGATGCATTGCCCGGTGATGTAGTTCGCTTCGTCGCTTGCGAGGAAGCAGACGATCGCCGCGATGTCTTCGGGCTTCCCGATCCGACGCATGGGGATCTTGTTGATAAATTTTTCTTTGACCTCGGCGGGGATGGCTTGAGTCATCTGCGTGTCGATCAATCCCGGCGCGATCGCATTGACGTTGATTTGATAACGAGCGAGTTCGAGCGCCCACGTGCGGGTGAGACCGACGACGCCGGCCTTCGAGGCCGAGTAGTTGGTTTGGCCGATATTTCCAAGCCACGCGATCGAGGCGAGGTTGACGATCTTACCGTACTTCTTTTCCATCATGACCTTGGCGCACGCCTGGCCCATATTAAAAGGTCCCTTGAGGTTGATCCGGATCACTTCGTCCCATTTCTCTTCCGTAAGCTTGTGGAGCATCGAATCGCGGGTAATCCCGGCGTTGTTCACGAGGATATCCACCCCGCCAAAAACCTTCTTCGTTTCCTCGACCAAGGCATTCGCTTGCGCCGTATCGGAAACGTCGTGCGTGCTCACAAGGACCCGTCTCCCCAGTTTCTCCACTTCCGCAGCGGTGGCCTTGGCTGCGTCGGCGGAAATATCATTGATCACGACATCGGCGCCCTCTTCCGCCATTCGAAGCGCGGTTGCGGCGCCAAGGCCACGGCCGGATCCGGTGATGATTGCGATGCGGTTCTTTAAACGAGCTTGAGATTGCACGTGATTCTCCATGGCGGTGTTTTAACTGAATGTCCTTTAATTCTAGGCCTTTCCGTCGGGTATCGTCGAGTGACAACTGTGTCGAAAGTGACATTCTCGGTCGCTTTTACCCGGTGCGCTT
>CAZAKW010000058.1:328-11608 GCA_964485835.1 uncultured Bacteriovoracaceae bacterium | reverse complement strand
CATTACCAGCCGATCAATGCGTGTTTTGCGATTTACGATCCCGCCGTTTACGTCGACGTCCAAGGGCTGCGCAAGGACGAGCTGCGAAAAGCGATGGCAACGCAGTCGCTGGCGAACTTCCAGGCTTGGTGGAATCCTCGACGGGAAAGTAACGCGAAATGTTAGGACCGGTATTCGTCGCCGCGGCCGCGATTCTCTGGGCGACCGACGCGCTCGTTCGTTACCCGCTCGTCCAAGCCGGAATCGATCCGATCTTCGTCGTATTTTTCGACCATCTCCTTGGCGTATTGCTCCTCACTCCGTTTGTGATTTACCGGTACGGGCGAGCGCTCGTGAAAATTTCCGCACCCCAGTGGACGGGGTTGATCCTGATCGGCGGCGGCGCCTCGGCGCTCGCCACGGTGTTGTTCACGACGAGTTTTCGGTATGTGAATCCGTCAGTTTCGATCCTTCTCCAGAAACTCCAACCGATTTTCGTCGTGTGGCTTGCGATGGTTTTCTTGCGTGAGCGCCCTCAGAAATCGTTCTGGATTTGGTCACCGGTCGCGCTGCTCGCCGGGCTCACGATCAGTTTCCCGACTTTTGATTTCGAATTTCTTTCGGCGGTCTCCGTCGAATCACAGGGAAGTTTTTACGCCCTCGGAGCAGCAGCACTCTGGGGCCTCGCGACGGTCGTCGGCAAAGGAGTCGTCTCGAAACTCCACCCGATGATCGTGACGTACTGGCGCTTCGTTTTCGGATGGCTCACTCTAGGGCTGATGCTGGCGGTCGCGGGCTCCTTCCACGGGAACGAGGGAGGAGCGCTCACCCTGCTCGCGCAGTTTCGAAATCCCGAGATCTTACCTTCCCTGCTTTATCTTGCGCTTGTACCCGGGATGCTCGCCCTGATCCTCTATTACCAGGGCATGGTGCGCACGACGGCGTCGACGACGACGTTCATGGAACTTCTTTTTCCGGTGGCCGCCGTCGCGATCAATACAGTATTCCTAGGGACGGAGCTTTCGGCGATCCAAGCGGCGGCGGCGCTCGTCCTGCTCTTCGCGATCACCCAGCTTTCGCTCGTCCATCGCAGGAAGACCTCTACTTCAGACGCTTGACGAAGACTTCCATCGTGCCGAGGTCGCCGTAATATCCCGGCACAGTGTGGAGGACTTGAAATCCCAAGCTCAAATAAAAAGCGGCGGCCGCTAAATTCGAGCGAGGGACGTTCACGCTGACCCCGATCGCTCCGTGAGTGGTCGCAGCGGCGAATACGGACTCGACTAAAGCGTGTTCGACGCGTTCTTCACGGAAATTCTTGCCCACCGATAGATCCAGAATGTCGAAGTACGGCTTTTCCTGGTCGAGTTTGATTTTCCAGCAAACAAATCCGAGCAGGGATTGCGTATTTTCCGCATCGTAAGCGACCCGGATGAAAAACGCGGGAGATTCCCCTTGGCCCTCGAGCAACCATTGGAGCTGGGAGACAGGGACGCCGGTTTGCCCGAAACATTCCTTCTCAAGCTGCTGGAGCGAGGTTAAGTCGGAAACTTCGGCGGGCCGGATCGGATGGTTGGCGTTCGACATGGGTATTTCCTATACCTGAAAACCGCCCGGTTTTCGCCTTTCCTTTCGCCGACCTGGACCCTAGAATCAGAACTCGCATGAGCCAATTCCGTCGACGGATTCTTCTGATCAATCGCCCCTTTCAGATCCGCTTTGCGATCTACGTTTGTTCGTGGCTCTTTGTGCTAAGCGTTATTTACCCGATGTTGGTCTCGCAACTTTACGAGTGGTTTTACCGCTACATGGCTGCGGATCCGGCAAGCCCAATGATCCCGTTTCTTCAGAAATCCCGCCAAGACATGCTCTTTTGGCTGATGCTGATGCAAGTCTGCTTCATGCTGATGACGTTTCTGATGAGCTTGTTCATGAGTCACCGGATTGCAGGGCCGATCTTCAAGTTGAGCAAGTCGTTAAACGGCATGCGCAACGGAAGTCTCGCGCCGATCGGTTTTCGCAAGAACGACCACTTCCAGGAAGTCGCCGCCGACTATAATTTCATGATCGAATCGGTCTCGGACCAAATCGCCGCTTCTCGCATCCACCTCGAACGAGCGCTTGCTTCCGCCAAAGACGAAACCACCCGTAAGGAAATCGAAGGCGCGATCGGTGCCCTTTCCTTCTTCAAGCCTTAGTCAGGCCGCGAAAGGTTCGCGATGCCAGATCTCCGTTTCCGCCCCCACCATTTCCTTTGCACTCTCGGTTTCGAGGGAAAGGGGTATAGCGAATCGTTCGTCGCGAATTACCAAAAAATCGCCGCCAAATTACGCGATCTACCGGGCGGGGACCAGACCGAAATCGAGGTCGTCGTCGGGACCGACTCGATCTGCGCGCCCTGTCCGAATCGCCGCGATAGGCTTTGTGAAACAGAGACGAGAATTCAAGCCTTGGACGCCGGACATACTCGGGTTTTGGGGCTTCGCCCGGGAGACCGCGTGACTTGGTCGGAAGCGAAAACACGAATTCGCGAACGGATGTCGATCGAAGCCTTTGAAACAGTTTGCGCTCCGTGTGCTTGGAAAAAAGCCGGTCTTTGTGAATCCGCGCTCCGAAAACTGCGTGCGGGAGCGGCAGTCGTCGCGATCTTGGGTCTCGGCTTGTGCATTGGATCGCCCATCGCGACCGCGGACGACCCCGTTTCGGCATACGAGGCCCGCCGTGATGCGATTCGAGCGAAGATCGTCGGCAAGGCAAAGCCTCCGAAAGCAGCCACGTCGCTCGCCAAAGCCTCACGCTTACTCGACCAGGAGAAATTCGACGCGGCGATCGCAGCGTCGGCGCCCGCCGAAAAGGACTCGGATTTCGCCGACCACGCGATTGCGATTGCCGGTACCGCAAGCCACGCCCAGGCCGAAGCGGCACTGGAAAAGTCTCAATGGAAAACGGCCGAAAGCCGGGCCAAAAAATCGATCGTGGCGTGGAAGAGAATCGCCGAGGATTTTCTTTATTCCCCGTGGCTGCCGAGCGCGGCTCGGGAAACAGGAAAAGCGGAACTGACCGTGGGCCTCGCCCAAGTCGGGCTTAAGAAAACGACTTCGGCCATGCGAAGTTTCGAACGAGGCTTTCAACGCCTAGCCCTCGAGAACGGCCTTTATTTAATCGGACCCGACCACCTCGATAAATATGCCGCCCTCTGCCAAAAAAAACCTTCCGCCCTTTGCAATGCCTGGATCGTGCGATTCGCGAATCATTATTCCAAAAACACCGCCGAATCGAAACGGTTGGCGACGCGGTTTCCTCTGGTTATTGAAGCTGGGCGCCCGACCTTTGCGAATTCGAAAGTGACAACGGGCTATAAACAAAAGGATGCGGACGAGGAAGCCTTCAACGAGGCGTTTCCGCTCGTGGTTGAGGAGCACTGGGGGGACGCAATCGATGCGTTCGAAAAATTTCTGGAAGAGTATCCGCGCTCGGCGCACCGGTTCCGCGCACGCTACTGGCTAGCCGTAGTCTTGGAACGAAAATCGGCGGACCGCGCTCGACCCCACTACGAACAACTCGTGCGCGAGTCCCCACTCACCGTTCACGGACTGCTCGCAAGCCTTGCTTTGAAACAAGAGCCCGACGGACGATTCAAAGGCAATCTGCCATCACTTACCTCCCAAGACGACCAGCGAACGCCGATTGAAGCGGCTCGCCTCGACCGAGCGGTAAAACTGCTCGCGGCGAAGGCGGATAAGTTAGCGGCCTTGGACATTCGTTCGATTCGTGCCCGAGATTCGGCTCCCGGCCCGTATTTGCTTTGGCTCTCAAGCTTCGCCGCCTCCGCCGGTTCCCATCTCACGGCGTTTTCCATTCTTTCCGACTTGATCGCCCGCATGGACGAGGCGGTTTACACCACCGAGGGGCTCGACCTCGTTTTCCCCGTGGTCGAATGGCCGGTAATCGTCCAGCAAGCGGGCGATATCGGCGTCGACCCTGTGCTGGTGCTTTCTTTGATCAAACAGGAGAGCGCTTTTGAACGCGAAATTTCGTCTTCAGCGGGTGCAAGCGGCTATATGCAGTTGATGCCCTTCACCGCTTCGGACGTCGAGCCCGACGTCGAGCGAAGGGATCTAGTCCAAGCAGAAACGAACATCCGAATCGGAACCAAATATTTAAAGAAATTGATCGACCGCTATAAAGGGAACTTCGCGCTCGCCCTCAGCGGTTACAACGCGGGACCGGGAACTACCGACCGGTGGATCCGGGAAGGACGCGCAGCGCATTCTTTTATGGAGTACGTCGAACAGATCCCTTACAAAGAGACTCGCGACTACGTAGGCACTATTTTTCGAAACTACGTTTGGTACCGCTATCGGCTGCGAGGCGAACGCGTATCGACGACGGAGGCCTTCTGGCCGACTCCAGTCCCTCCTCCGTCGAAATCCGGAGAAAAAACGATCACCCAGGGAAACTGAGCGCTTCACGTCCAAACCCCTGGCCCAGATCCTATAGATCTGAGATACAAATTCTAAGCAGGAGAAGCTTAGAATGACGAAACTGATTATGACCTCTTTCCGTTCCAAACACTCGAAACTCGGGCTCGCAGGATTTGCCGCTCTCTCGGTTGCACTCGGATTCACATTATTCGGTTCGTCGGAAGTTTCGGCCCATCGCCACGATCTCGACGGACGGGAAGACCATCGTTGGGACGAAGACGTCGCCGCCTACCGCAGTTATCACGAAGGCCGGTCTCGCCTGCCTGCGCGCCGTAATCTTATCCGTTATTCGAGCACCGACCTTTTCGCGGTCTCTCCCGACTACGTCGTCGACATGCTGGAAATTCTTTCCGGGGAAACCGACCGGGTTCTCGCGAACCGCGGAAATCAAAAAGGCCGCGCGGCCGCTCGCGAATTTCTGCGACATGAGTTCGAACGCCATGGATTCGAGGTGTCGCTCCACGAGTATCGCACGGGCGTGAATCTGGTGGCGGAACGCAAGGGACGATCCGGGAAGTTCCTGATTGTCTCCGCCCACTACGATTCGATGAACAATCCCGGCGCCGACGATGATGGCAGTGGAACCGTGGCGATGCTGGCAACCGCGAAGCTCCTGGCGGACAAAGTTCTCGAGCATGGAGTTCGATTCGTGGCCTTCGACGAAGAGGAACTCGGACTGATCGGCTCCCGCGCCTACGTCGATCGCTTGATCGCCAGCGGTGATAAACCGAGAATCCTGGGCGACGTGCAGCTGGAGATGCTGGGCTACAACGGCCGGAAAGACGGAAAGTTCCATGTCGTTTCCTGCAACCGCAAAGACTCGGAGTTTCTCGCGGACGCGGTCGTCGAAGCCGTGCGCGGCCTGGAAAACGGATTGAAGATCACGGAGGCCTGCACGGATCGCAGCGACCATGCTCCTTTTTGGAAAGCGGGAATCCCGGCGATCGTCATTTCCCAGAACTTCTTCGGCGGCGACTCCAACCCGTGTTACCACCGGACTTGCGACCAAATCGACCGGATGCATTTGGATTACTTCACTAAAATGGCGGAAACCGCGGCCAACGCCGTGCTTCTTCTCGTTAGTGAATAACCGATAGCCTAGAGGCAGGGCGAGCAAGGGATTACGAATAAACCCAAAATGCGCGCGTCCAATGCGCGAAAAAACCCGACGGATAGCCGACTAAACGTTGAAGCGAAAGTGCATGATATCGCCGTCGCGAACGACGTACTCTTTGCCTTCCACGCGCAAAGCGCCCGCGTCTTTCACTTTCGCTTCGCTTTTGTGCTTCATCAAATCGTCAAACGTATAAACTTCCGCGCGAATAAAGCCGCGCTCGAAATCGGTGTGGATCACGCCCGCGCATTGCGGAGCCTTCCAACCTTTTTCAAAGGTCCAAGCGCGGACTTCAACGTCCCCGGCGGTGAAATAGGTTTGTAGCCCTAAAAGGCCGTAACCCGTGCGGATCACTTTCGCGAGCCCGGCTTCTTCCATGCCTAAGTCAGCAAGAAAAGCCTTCTTCTCTTCGAGCTCAAGCTCGGCCAACTCCGCTTCGATTTTTCCGCAAATCGCGACGACCGGACTTCCTTCTTTTTTCGCATGCTCGACGACGGCTTGATAAAGCGAGTTTTTAGACGGATCGCCCGCGTCCGATTCGTCGACGTTCGCGATGTACATCGCTTTTTTCGCGGTGATCAGATGGAAGTCCGCGATGATCGCGAGTTGGTCCTCGGTGAGGCCAAGCGATCGCACCGGTTGGCCGCGTTCCAACGCGGTTTTTACTGGCTCGAGCACCCCAAGCTGCGCCGCCGCCTTTTTATCGCCCTGGCGCGCCTGCTTTTGGATGTTGACGAATTTTTTTCCGATGGAATCCAGATCCGCCAAGATCAGTTCGAGGTCGATTACCTCGATATCGCGGATCGGGCTAACCGAACCGTCTACGTGCACGACGTTGGAATCTTCAAAACACCGCACGACGTGCGCGATCGCGTTCGTTTCGCGGATATGGCCCAAAAACTGATTCCCTAGCCCCTCGCCCTTGGAGGCGCCCTTCACGAGACCGGCGATATCGACGAACGTCATTTCGGTGGGGATGAGTTTTTGCGGCGGGATGTATTCCGCGATTCGATGCAATCGCGGATCGGGAACTTTCACGATTCCCGTATTCGGCTCGATCGTGCAAAATGGATAATTCGCGGCTTCCGCTTTAGCGGAGGTCAACGCGTTGAAAATCGTCGATTTGCCGACGTTTGGAAGCCCCACGATACCGCACTTAAAACCCATGCTAATTCCCCTTCGTATTGAAAAAATTCATCGCCTGCCGGGCGTCGCCCGCGACCAGCAGCGCCGTCGCTTCGCGAACCCGGTCAAAAACTTTATCGAGCGCATCGCACTCGCTTTGAGTGAATGTGGAAAGCACCCAGTCCGCTACGTCCATCCGCGGATTGAAATCTCGGGGATGGCCGATGCCGATCCGGATCCGGTGATACCCGTTCTGGCCGGTGCTCTCTTCGATCGACTTTAACCCATTGTGACCGCCGTTGCCGCCCCCCGTTTTCACTTTAATCGCGGCCGGCGGCAAATCGAGTTCGTCGTGGATCACGATCCACTCCTCAGGCGCGCACTTGTAGAATTGCGCGAGCGCGGCGACCGACCGACCGGAAAGATTCATGAACGTTTGGGGCTTGACGAGGAGGACTCTTTCGCCCGCCACGCTTGCGCTCCACACCTCGGCCTTTTCTTGGAGCTTCGGACCGGTGGCTTTCCAACTCTCGATCATCCTGTCCAAAGCAAGCCAACCGACGTTATGCCGGGTCGTTTCGTACTTAGGACCGGGATTGCCAAGGCCGACGATCAATTTCACAAATGGGGTCCCGCCGACTAAACGAACAACTGCGAGACGCTGTCGTAATTGTGGATTCGGTGGATCGCTTCCGCGAGAATATCCGACACCGAAAGTTGTACGATCTTGCCGCATTTCTGGGCCGAATCCGAAAGGGGGATCGTATCGGTCACGATCACCTGGCGAATCGGCGAAGCGCTGATCCGCTCAACCGCGGGACCCGACAGAACGCCGTGGGTAGCAGCGGCGTAAACCGCGGTGCCGCCGTGAGAAAGAATCGCGTTTACGCCTTCGATCAATGTTCCCGCCGTATCGATCATATCGTCGACGATGATCGCCGTTTTACCTTCGACTTCACCGATGATGTTCATCGCCTTGGCGACGTTCGGTCCCGTACGGCGTTTATCGATCATGGCGACTCCGCATTCGAGACGCTTCGCGTACGCCCGGGCACGCTCGACCCCCCCGGCGTCCGGGGACACGATCACGAGGTCCGCGGGGTTGAAATTTAAGTTTTTAAGGTGGCTCAGGATCACGGGCGCGGAAAATAGATTGTCCACCGGAATATCGAAGAAACCTTGGATCTGGCCCGCGTGCAAATCCATCGTCACGACTCGAGTCGCGCCCGCCGCGGCGACAAGATCCGCAACCAATTTGGCGGAAATGGGAGTACGCGGGAGGACTTTCCGATCCTGCCGAGCGTAGCCGTAATAAGGAATCACCGCCGTGATCTCTTTTGCCGATGCGCGCTTGAGCGCATCGATCGTCACGAGCAGTTCCATCAAATTGTCGTTCACCGGCCGGCAGGTCGATTGGACGACGTAACAATCGCGCCCGCGGACGTTTTCCCGAATCTCCACGAAGATCTCGGCGTCTGAGAAGCGACGAATCTCGATCTGCCCGTTCGGCTTGCCCAGGCGCTCGCAGATCTTTTCGGTCAAAGGACGATTAGCGTTGCCAGAGAGAATGACCCAATCGCGGATGCGCATGCCGCAGGACTACCGAAAAGCCCGCCAGTTTCCAAGGAAGAAAGCGGCGTGTCAACGCTGGGAAGGCGCCTCGCGGAGTAAATCCAAACAACTTTTGACCGGCACGGCGTTCCCGGGCGCGCCGGGGCCCCCATAGGGGTAGCCCTGGTGCTTCAAACGATCGCTGACGTCGTACTGGGTGCCGAACGTCTTGAAGAGGCGTTCGATCTTTTTTTGGTGTTTCGCGAGTTCCTCGTAGACTCCGTTGATCTGCCGCCCGATCTCCTGTCGTTCGAGGAGCATCTGGGTTGCTTCGATCGTTCCTAAAACCTGCATATTTTCGGGAAATAGCCGCTCGTACTCGAGATACTCCGTAAGCAAAAAGACGGGGCGATTCTCCAGGACGTACAGATCGGCGTAATGGCGAAAAATCATCTCAATCTGCTCTTGGTTGAGGCCTTGAGCGCGCCACTTCGTACCGAGGGCCTCAATCTTGGCGTCCCTGGCGTTCGCTTTACGGGATAGTGCTCCGTCGTACGTGAGAATGTCTTGGCGCCATCGATAAAGTTCTCCAAAGGCCGAGAGATCGGCATCGGAAATATTCCCAAGCTTCGGGCGCAAAATCGTCTGGAAATACAATTCAAGCGTGCGTCTTCCGTTCTCCAGCGTCGCCAGACGATCGGAAAGTTTCGTGTATTGGCCGTACAGGAGATCAAAACCGCGGTTTCGGGCATTTTGAAGTTCTTTAGGCATCGCGCCTTTGCTCAAATTTTCAGAGGGTAAAAACGCGTTCCAAAGCTTCTGCTCGTAGCGAGCGTATTCTTCGGCGCTCGTGCCCGGAAGTTTAGGCGCCTTTGCGACGTCTTCGCGCTCTCCGGCGGAGCGTTTCCCGGCCACGAGCTTCTGCCACCAAACCATACGCGGCGAGATGTAAACCATGCTGAGCTGGTCGACCCGCTCAAGAATCGGTTTCATCAGCGGCTCCAGCGCGGAATTCAATACACGCGTGACGGGCCCAAAAACAAAGGCGTCGCCGAATTTCTTGCCGAGAAATGCGAAAAAACCGACGACGGCAATGCCAGTGGCGGTCATCCAATATGGACGAGCGTCAATTCGCTCGACCGCGTCTTCGACTCGCTTAGCCCCCGTCCCTGGTTTTTGCACTTCCATCACGTAGGCGGTATCGGCGACGAAGGAGAAATAAAACAGCGCCGCCGTCTGGGCGATGCTCTGGTCGGCAACCGCCTCAAGCGCGCTTGGCTTGAGAATGGACTTACGTTTTTGCCGCCACCAAAGCTGGTAACCCGTCGTATCTCCGTAAATTCCCATTTCGGCGCCGAGCTGGATCGAGCGATCCAAGTCCCGTTCAAGACGATCCAGCGCCGAGGCGTCGGCCGCCGACCCGAGGTAGTGCGAAACGGTGGTTCCTTTCAAGCGATCGACCGTGGCCCAATCCACCGCCAGGAGCTGCTCCCGAGTGGGCGAAATCGGAATCGAGTCGGGTTGAGTGGGATTGGTTGCCCATGCGCTGGAAGGGCAAGCGAGACATATGCAAAGCATCGTCACCAACCCCTTGGAGGAAGAGAATCCCATGAATTCCTATCGGCCCCTTTAGGTTCGGCTAAAGCGATATTCAGACTAGCGAGTCGCTTCAAAAAGAATGTCACCGAGCTGCGGTGCCCAAGAAATGGGGCTATACGCTAGGCGCCCACTGTAAGGCCAGGGCCTGGCAGCGGACCCAATCCTCAGCAACCCCTTAGAATGATGTATATTTTAACCCTCATTGCGATCCATTCGCGGAATTCGCGTGGATCCTTTATGGTGAAACCACGATGGCGGAATCTCTTCTTAGTGTTGAATCCTTGGCGGGCGACCATAGCGAAGAAATCCGGGAGATTCTTTCCCCGGCCGACCACCCGTCGATTTTTGAAGATTATCAGACGTTTCAACTCCTGAACGTTCGGCGGATGAGCATGACGGCGTCGTTGTCGTTCGTTTCGGAGGCGTTTTTGATCCAGTCGGGTGCGGTCTTTCTCTATAGTCGGGACGACGGATTTTTCCGCAGGCTTGAAGGCGGCTACGAACCGATGGTCCAGTCCTTAGAGAACTACTATTCGGGCAACCAAAAAATCCTACGCGGCTACTCCGACGAGATCGAGAAACTCGAAGATAGTTTGTTCGAGCGGAAAGTACCGAGCTACTTCATGGACATTTGGTTCGACCTGAAAAAGGATCTCGCCAAGATCGAGAATTTTTATTACCGCAATGCCGTGATTTACCGGGAATTCCACAAAAAATGCGAAAAGACGTTCGGGGAGTGGAACGACGAATTCAAGGATATCGACGATTTGATCAATTTCCAAAGTTCGAACGTCGTCACCTTGAAAGCGCGGATGGATAGCCTCCATCACTACTACGATTCGATCAAAAGCGATCGATTGAACAAAACCCTTCTCGCGCTGACGATGATCTCGGGGATCTTTTTACCGCTGAATCTGATCGTGGGATTTTTCGGGATGAACACCGAAGGTCTTTATTTCAAGGGCAATCCCGACGGAACCCAGGCCGTTTTTTCGATCTTGCTCGGCATCGTGGGAATTTCGTTGCTTGGAGTACCCTTGGTAAAAATGGTCGATAAGTACGTGCTGCGGATCCTTCTCGGGCGCTATAACTTCTATAAGAGCATCGCCCATAAAATCGGGCGGACCGAGGACGCGACAAAGGCGCTTAAGCTTTAGCTCGTTCCGCATAGCCGCTGCCAGTCTGATCACGGTTCCGGATGCGCGGGTAAACGAATGAATCGCGGTCGGGCTCCGGCTCGAAGACTTTACTAAGGTGCACGGGCTCGCCAAAAGGCCAGGAACCTAACTTTCGGCAAGCTGTCAATAAATCGTCATAGAACCGACTTGAAATTCTCTGAGATACTTAAAAACGATGAGCGTGCCAACATTTCTCAGCGTTTTATGCTTAATGGTCAGCGGGATCAGCGCGTTCTCGAGGCCGAGTCAT
>CAZAKW010000058.1:0-318 GCA_964485835.1 uncultured Bacteriovoracaceae bacterium | reverse complement strand
CAATCTCTATCTGACGGAAAATGAACCATTCAAGCACAGATTCAGCATTTACCTAGAGGATGACGGACGATTGAGGGTAATCGTCGGCGCCGAGACCGTAGAGGAATTGGATCTAATTCCCCTAAAATATTCCGAAACTTTATCGGGTGCTTTCGCGGTAGGCGGGGACGGGGTATCTGAGATTTCAAAGACATTAGATATGAATTATAAAAGTGTAGAACATAGGCTTGGTTCTGCACGCAAGGAAGTTAGAGAGTATATACGAAAGGCTTTGGCCTAATGTGAACATCGTTTATATATATGTACATTAAAAAAGAG
>CAZAKW010000057.1:7498-11652 GCA_964485835.1 uncultured Bacteriovoracaceae bacterium | reverse complement strand
TCCACGGTACGGCCATCGCCGTCGTCGTCCGGAAGAATCAAGTTTGCGGCGATGTGGACGCACTGGTCACGAAAACTTCAAACCCGATCGCGGTCGTCACCGCCGATTGCGTTCCCGTCCTGCTCGCCAGAAAAGACGGCGGCATGGTCGCGGCGGTCCATTCGGGATGGCGTGGAACAAAAGCGAAGATCCTTGAACAGCTCGTGGCGACGCTTGTCGCCCAGGGAGAAAAAACAGCGGATTGGGTCGCGGCGGTCGGCCCTGCGATCGGGAAATGTTGCTACGAAGTCAGCCAAGAGTTGATCGAAGATTTCGTGGGGACGTTTCCGGAAATCGAACCCGACGTGATCAACCCCACGCCTCGCAAACTGGACCTCGCCGCGGTGAACGCTTCGGAGCTAGGCCGTCTCGGTTTCGGACAAGTGGATATCATCGAAGAGTGCACCTACTGCGCGACGGATCCGAAAAAAGGCGCCAAGTTCCATTCTTACCGACGCGAAGGCGGCGGCACCCGCCAATGGTCGACGATCGGACGCAAGCCAGGCCCTTAGTCAATCCTTGAGTTCAACTTCTTCAAAAAGCGTCACGCCCGAAAATGGGCTTACGTCGTAGCGGTTAATCTTAGGTCCGACCGCGTAGGTGGTGACGTAGTGGTAAAGCGGAACGACGACCGCGTCTTTCACCAGAACGATCTTTTGCGCTTCGATGATCTTCTTTTCGCGCTCGGACGAAGGTTTCATCGCGACGATCTCGCTGACGAGACGGTCGTATGCCGGATTGGAGTATCCGGAAAAATTAAACGGATCCTTCGTCACGAAGGCTGCCAGGAAAACCGCCGGATCGTGCATGGGGCTCGACCATCCGAATCGATAAACCATGTCGGGATCTCGGTAAACGGAATGGACCAGGCTTTTCCAATCCATGTTTTTCAACCGGACCTTCCAGCCCAGTCTTTCGCGTAAATCCGCCTGGACCTTTTCCAGCGCGATCGAATTTCTCGTCCCCGAATCAAACGAAATCCGGATCTCTTCGCGAGTCTCGACCCTTGCTCCCGAAAAGGCGGTGTCGCGTCCCTCGGAATCGGGACGGAAAGGGAAATATCCTTCGTATCCTTTTGGAACCCACGAAGCGGCCGCCTCTTCTCCAGTTCCGAGTAAGCGTACGAGTTCCCCTTTTTTCACGGCGCCGGCTACGGCTCGGCGAAATGCAACTTGATCAAAGGGCCGAGTTTTCAGATTAAACCCTAAAAAATAAGTTGCATGGAAAGGCACCGTGCGCACAACTCCCTTTGCCTCCAAACGTTTTTGATCAAACGCAGGGATACGGATGAGAACGTCGAGAACATTTTGTTCAAAGAGCGTCGAGGCGGTCGATTCGTCGGCCACGATTCGTAACCGCACGGTCCTCGGGGCCCCGGACGGCAGCTCGCGCGCGCCTTCTAAAACGATTTCCTGGTCGGGCAGATAGGCTCGCACCCGGTAAGCTCCGCTGGTCGGGACCTGGGGAGAGCGCAACGGATCCCATCTGCCGTTATGGGCATCTAAAACGTCTTGCCGCAATGGATAGGCGATCGGTAGCGCCATCACTTGATCAAAGAACGAAATCGGTTTCACCAGCTTGAAACGGATCTCGCGGCCTTCGATTTCAATTCCGGAAACGGCCTTCGTCTTGCCTTGAGCGAATTCATCGGCGCCTTCAATCCATTTCAAAAGGCCGGACAGCTTCGCGCCCGATTTCGGTAAAAGCGCGCGTTCGATCCCTAACCGGATATGCGCCGCTTCAATCGGCTTGCCATCGCTCCACTTCGCGTCCGCACGAAGCTTGAAGCGGTATTCCCGCAAGTCGGGCCGGACGTCCAAAGTTTCGGCCAGCCGGCGGACGAGTTCACCTCGACTATTATAACCCATCAACCCGTCCATAATATTGGCCGCCACTCGGATGCCGAGTCCGTCTTCGACCTGGCTTGGGTCCAACGTGACGGGTTCGCTATTCAGATGGAGCGATAGGGTTTGGGCCGCGATTCGGGCTTCCTTCGACTGACAGCCGATGGCCAAGACCGAGAGCACGGCGAGCGAAAGGAAGCGATGAATCATCGTTTCAAGCTACAGGGGGCCATCCGCCCTTTCAAGCGCAAGCACGCCTTGAAAGCCGTGGCGCATTGGACGATGATGGGGGTCTATGAGTCAAAAAAAGACCGCCCTGCCACTTGCCTTCGTATCGATCCTTTCGTTAGTCGGCGCGGGGTCCGCGATTTACCTGACCCGACTTTATTACGGATTGCGAACGGGCACGGGCGGGTTCTCTTCCCTTTGCAACATCAACGCGACGATGAACTGCGACGCGGTCACGACCTCCCGGTTCGCGGAGATCATCCCGGGTCTCCCGCTCTCTAGCTTCGTGGCAGGATTCTTTATCGCGATGCTCGGCGTGAGCTTGATGGCGAGAGTCACCGACTGGCGCAAAGAAGCGATCGCCGCCGGAACGCTGCTCTCGGGTTTCGCCTCGCTCTATTCGATCGTCCTCCTCGTCGTCATGTTCGGCGTGCTCCACAAAATTTGCCTTTTTTGTCTGGTGATCGACGCCGTGAACTTCGCGACGCTCGGTATTTTCCTTTGGCTCGCCGGCGGCAAACCGTTCGCGGGAATCCGATGGGCGAAACTCCAGTCCTACGCCGCGCTTTTCGCCGGAGCGCTTTTCGTTACGGTTGTTCTGCTTCGACCGGCGGAGGAAAATGCGCGCTCCAAGATCAGCTCGGCCGAAGTCCAAGCGACCGTCGACCAGATCCTCGCCCGCACGCCCGTTGAAATCGCGGCTCCCGCCGGGGCCCATGTCTTCGGCGCCGCCGACGCGCCGATCACGATCTACGAATTCTTGGATTTCCAGTGCCCGTTCTGCAAACGAGGCGCGCTCCAGATGCACCAACTGCTCGCTCGCCACGAGGGGAAAATCAAGGTGATCTCGATGCCCTTTCCCCTCGATCCCGCGTGCAACCGAGTGATCACCCGCTCCTTGCACCCCTACGCCTGCCAGCTTGCGAAGACCGCCTTCTGCGCGGGTAAAGAAGGAAAATTCCAACCCGTTTACGAAAAGATCTTCGAAGATCAAGAATTCCTGACCGCGGATTCCGCCAAAAAAATCGCCGAAGCGAACGGCATTAGCGGGGATCGACTGCAGACTTGCCTCGATTCCGAAGAAGCGAAGCAGTACGTCTCGGCTTCGATCGAAGAGGGTCTGAAAGCGAAAGTCGAATCGACGCCGATGTTCTTCGTCAACGGGCGAAAGGTAGAAGGCGTGCCTACTTCCGAAACTTGGGATCTGTTGATCGCGAACCTGCTCCGCAAGTAAGGGGCCGGTTTGGAACTGATCGATAGCCACTGCCACTTAAACTACGACTACGACGGAAAAAACGTCGAGACGCTAGTACGCGAAGCCTCCGAAGTCGGCGTCTCGACGCTGGTTTCGATCGCGGTCGATCTGGAGACCCATCCCGAAGTCGTTGCGATCTCCGAACGGTTTCCGCAAATTTACCATACCGTCGGCCTCCATCCCCACGAAGGATCGCGGTGGAAAGACGGGGACGCCGATACCATCCGGCGGGCCGCCCGCCATCCGAAATGCCGCGCAATCGGCGAACTCGGCCTCGACTATTATTACGACCACTCTTTGCGCGACGAACAGCTTCGTGCACTTCGAGAGCAGCTCGACTTGGCCCTCGAAACGGCGCAGCCAATCGTCGTGCATTCGCGCGACGCGGAAGCGGATCTTTTACCGGAGCTTGAACGGTACGCGAAGCAGGTCAAGCCTGGGAACGAGACTGGAGTGATCCACTGTTTTACCGGCACGGAAGAATTCGGACGGAAGTGCTTGGATCTCGGTTTTTACATCTCGTTTTCGGGGATTCTCACGTTCAAGAACGCCGAACCTTTGCGGGCGGCGGCCAAGATTTATCCGCTGGATCGACTCTTAGTGGAAACCGATTCGCCCTTTCTCGCACCGATTCCTTTTCGCGGAAAAAAAGGGGAACCGAAGATGGTGCTCCAAACCGCGATGAAACTCGCCGAAGTAAAAGGCGTTTCGTTAGAGGAAGTCGCACGCATCACGACGGCGAATTCGCGGAAACTTTTTCGACTGACCTAAATCGAGCCCGGCTCCTT
>CAZAKW010000057.1:2556-7488 GCA_964485835.1 uncultured Bacteriovoracaceae bacterium | reverse complement strand
CTTACGCGCCCAATCCGGCTTGAAGAAAAAACGCCCGTACATCTTGTTCAGCTGGGTAAACTCGCCGAGATTGGCGTCCGCTTCGATGAACTTCGAGATCGCATTCATCTTCGAATCCAAATCGTCGATATAATGCACGATCAAGGCCTCGAGGCATTTGGGCCGTTTCGGAGATCCGTATTCCAGTTCCCCGTGATGGGCCAGCACGACGTGTTTCGCGAGCAGGCGCTTTTCAGTTGGGAATTTTCCGGGTAACCGTCCCGGAACCCCTTCGAGCTCGGCGATCTTGCGCTCGATCAGTTCGACGCCCATGACCAAATGGCCGATGAGTTTTCCTTCGGTCGTATAGTCCGTCGTCTTATCGTAGGAAAGTTCCCAGAGCTTGCCGATATCGTGAAAAATTCCGCCTAAGAAAAGAAGATCGCGATCGACCAACTTTCCGTAGTGTTTCGCTAGGCTGTCCAGGATTCGCATGATCGAAATCACGTGCTCGAGCAAGCCGCCTCGGTAGGCGTGATGAACGGATTTCGCCGCCGGCGCGCGTTTAATCTTATCGGCGATCTCGGCGTCGTCGCGTACCGTTGCCTCGCAAAGCGCGCGGTAATAAGGATCCTCCATCGACCCGACGAATTCGAGTAGCGTCGCGTACAGAGAGTCGACGTCGAGCGTTCCTTCCGGGATGAATTCCTTCGGCTCGACTTCGTCCTCGCGCAAGGGCTGGGCCCGGTGGATGACGATTTGTTTCCGTCCTTGGTAGCTTTGAATCCGGCCCTCGATATGGACGAAATTATCCCGAACGATCGTCGATGCATAACGCGGAACGTCTTCCCACACTCTCGCTTCCGCTTCGCCCGTGCGATCGACCAGAACGACGTTCATGAACGTCTTCCCGTTTTTGTCCGTCCCGATCGCCGCGAACTTCACCAAAAACGGCGAGGAAACATTTTCTTTATCTTTCAAATCCCGGATAAACTGTGATTTCGTGACGAACATAGACGAACAAGCCTAAGCGAGCAGGGCACGACGTTTCAAGCCGATAACTCGACCTTCTTTCCCTCACAACGCATATGAGCCACTCCACCTTTTTCCCTCCTCCCGTCCACTTGTACGAAATGACCGGAAAGGACGCCCGCGACTTTCTCCACCGACTCACCACCGCGAATGTCCGCGATCTCGAGCCAGGTCGACTTGCTTCCGGTTTTTTCTTGAATCCGCAGGGTAAGGCCCGCGCCGGATTCCGCATCGCTGCCCGCGGGGAGGAATCGTTTTACCTGGAAGTGGAAGGCGGCGAAGATTCCCAGTGGCGAGACGCCTTACTCGCCGTGATGGACCAATTTACTTTCGCCGAAAAATACGAGCTGCGTGAGCTCTCGAGCAAGGGTGGTCTGCGGACGGCGTGGCTTTTCGGAGATGACCATCCCGAGAACACTTTCGAGGAACTCGGTTCGGGGGATTCCAAGATTCTTCTTTTCCATGGGGATAAACACGCTTACGGCGAGGGTTGGACCAGCGCCTGGGCGCGGGACGCGGACCTTGAGCGGACCGTCGCCGAACACGGCGGAAATCGAATTGAAGAAACGGAATTCAATCGCCGAAGAATTCTCGCGATGGCTCCGCGCTTAGGTTTTGAGCTCCTTCCCGAGTCAAACCCGCTAGAGCTAGGCCTACGAAACACGATCGCTGACAACAAAGGGTGTTATCCCGGCCAAGAAGTGATCGAAAAAATCATCTCGCTCGGATCGCCCGCAAAACGACTCGCGCTCTTGACGGGGAACGCCGCTGTTCCGCCTTTGGGGGCGTCCGTGCGGCTCGGAGATTCGGAAGTGGGAACGATCACAAGCTCGACCGACACTCACGACCACGGTTTCGCGGCGCTTGCGATTTTACGGAAAAACGCGGCCGTCTCCGGAAAAACTCTCCAAATCGCGACTCCCGGCGCGCCGATCGACGCGGTCGTCGAAAAACTTGCCCTTTATGAATAACGATCGGAGCCCGTCCATGTTTCCACCGTCTCGAATGCTTGGCTTCGTCCTGGGTTTCGCCCTGTGCTTGCTTCCGGCGCTGCCCTCCCATGCCGCTATCGGTGACGACCTCGGCCTTTCTCCTTTTTGGGATTGGAAAGAGATCACGACTCCCCATTTTCGGGTCGTCTTTCCAGCCGAACTCGCCCCCCAGGCCGAACGTGCGGCCGAACTTTACGAACAAGCACATGCCGACCTCAAGGAAGAGCTGCGCTGGGAGCCTTGGCACCGTGTGAACGTCCTATTGATCGACAATGCGGATGCCGCCAACGGAATGGCCACCCCAATTTCACGCTTCGGCATGCTTCTCTACCTGACTCCTCCGGACCCATTCTTCAGCACGGACTATTACGACGATTGGCTAAAGTTACTGATTTATCACGAGTACACACACTTCTTAAACATGGACGCCACGCGCGGGCTCTACAACGCCGGCCGGATTCTTTTCGGCGACGTTTTACTCCCGAATTCGATCTGGCCGCCTTGGATGCTCGAGGGCTACGCGGTCTATATCGAGACCAAATACACCCGCGGCGGACGTGGCCGCTCCCCTTACTGGGAAGCGGTGCTGCGAACGACGGTGGAAGACCGAGCCCTGGATCGCTCGGATTACATCACGCTCGATCAAACCAACGGCACCCACCCGAAATTTCCATCCGGAGAAGTTCCCTATCTCTTCGGATACCATTTGATGAACACGGCCGCCCGAAGCCGCGAGGGTGCGCTCTCGGAGATGACGGAGCGTTCAAGCTCCCGCGTGCCGTTCTTTATCAATGGCAACGTCGAAAACATCACCGGCAAAGACTGGTACGCCCACTGGGATACCTGGGTGGCAAGAACGAACGAGCGTATGGACGCCCAACTCGCGACCCTCCGCAAACAGCCGGTTTCCAACTACGTGGGGATCGATGGGACGCGCGACGACACGATCGGCGTGACTTTTTCCCACGACGGTCGATGGATCGCCTATTCGACGGAATCCGAAGACGAATGGCAACGCTTGAAGATTCGTCCCTTCGATTCGTCGATGCCGACCGGAGGAAACGCTGAACCTGAAGTAATCGAAGATAAATTTCTGGGGTCGACGATGGCGTTTACCCCAGACGCGAAACAGCTCGTTTATTCATCGCTCCACCGAAAATCGAATTTTTACTTTCTGAGCGATTTGCGCGCATACGACCTCACGTCGAAAAAAGCCTATTGGCTGACGGACGGTGCTCGCGCACGGGATCCGGACGTTTCTCGCGACGGGCAATGGGTCGTATTCACCGAAACCTCGGAAGGCGGAGTCGACCTGGCCCTTGCCAAATTGGCGATCGCCGACGGTAAACTTCGACTCGAAGGGAAACGAAAACTCGTGGACGCGGCGCCGGGCGAACGAATCGCCAACCCTCGTTTTACGCCGGACCGGAAAGGGATCGTTTTTTCGTGGAAGAAAACGGGAAAACTTTCGGAGTCGCTCCATTTCTACTCCTTCAATTCCGGTAAATCCCCGGAAGATCGTAACGGTCACTCCCGAGTTTCTACCCTCGTCGGCGACGACGCGAGAAACCGATTTCCCGCGTTTGATCCCAAAGGCGTTTTGCATTATGTTTCCGATCGCACGGGCGTGGACAATCTTTACCGCTACAAACGCGGAAAATCGACGATGGTCACCAACGTTCTGGGCGCGCTTTGGTACCCGACGTTCCATCCGCACGGAGACCTCTACGCGTCCTACCTGAAAAAAGAGGGATTCTCGGCGGCCAAGGTCCAACTCTTTCCCTCGGGCCTTGACCCCGCCAAGGCCCGCCTCAGAATCGGCGAGGATGCGCCCGCGACCGTGGAAAACCCTCCTTCGACCGCGATGGCAAAAACCGAGACTCTCGTCGAAGAGTATTCGACTCTCCCGACTCTCCTTCCGCGACAGTGGGCTCCGTTCTGGTTCACCGACGAAGATTCGACTTATGTCGGCGGCCAGGTCTTCGGATACGACAATACCTTTCGTCATCAATATCTGGCATTGGTCGCATACAATTCGACGTCTGCAACCGGTGACTACTCCCTCGCTTACCAAAATCGTAGCTTTGGTCCGACCCTCTCGCTCTATGGTTCTAAAAAGACTTCGGACGTGATCAACGCCACAAATCTTCCCGTCGGATCGCCCTCGAGCTACACTCGCGAAAGCGACCTCGGTGCGGCGCTCAGTTTCCCGTTTCAAGGGACGATTTCGCGCCTGACACCGACGGTGGGACTGTCGGTCGAACGAAATGCTTATTATAGCCGGATGCCGGGAGCCGCCCAAAACCTTATCTATAAATCCCGGCTCGTACCCGAGCAGGATTTTTATCTCACTTATTCGAACACTCGAAGCACGCGCGAAGCCGTCACCGCCGAACGCGGCGGTACGACCCTCTTAGGCGTTCGTCGTTACGATCTGGATACCGACGTATTTAAAGGAATTTTCAAGCACACGCAGTATTTCCGTTTCGGCGAACATACCGTTCTCTCTCCATCGATCAAGGCTGCTAAAGTCAACCGACGTGATTTGACGTTCCTCGACGCAAGCGCGCTCTCTCGGGGAAAACGCGAGCGGCTAGTCGACCCCCTCTTTTCCGACCAGTTCGACGAATTCGGCATCCGTGGTTATCCCCGCGCGATCATCTCCTCTCGTGAAGTCCTGACGGCTGCGGCTGATCTGCGGTTTCCGATTTCCCAGATCTTCCGAGGTTGGGGGACAAATCCGGTTTTTTTCGACCAACTCTGGATGCAGGTATTCGCGGAGAATACCTTCCGTCCCGCAGCAGCTCCGGCGTTTCGGCATCTTCCTTCGGCCGGGGGCGGGCTTCGTCTCGATACAACCTTACTGCTCCACGTGCCGATTGCTCTAGGTGTTGATTATCATTACGGTTTCAACGATCGCATCCCGGCC
>CAZAKW010000057.1:0-2546 GCA_964485835.1 uncultured Bacteriovoracaceae bacterium | reverse complement strand
CGAGGTTTTCTTTTCTCTAACCACGTCCTCGCTTCTTCCGTTCTAAAGAGGTTTGTGGCAGACCATGGGGGATGGATTCCCTGAAATTTCTGGCTGGTAAAAAGGCGCTGATCGTTGGTGTCGCAAACGAACGAAGTCTCGCTTGGTCGATCGCGGAGCATCTCCACGCCGCGGGCTGCGAGCTTGCCTTCACTTACATGGGTGAAACGCTCGAACGTCGCGTGCGGCCCCTCGCGGAGAAAGTGAATTCGAAAATCATCGTGCCGATGAACGCCCAGAACGACGCCGAAATGGACGCCGTGTTCGATAAACTCAAACAAGAATGGAACGGGTTGGATTTTTTGATCCATTCGATCGCCTTCGCCAATCGCGAGGATCTGGATGGGCGATTCGTGGACACCTCGCGAGAAGGGTTCTTGCTTTCGATGGACGTAAGCGCGTTTTCGCTGGTCGCGCTTTCCAAACGGGCCGAGCCGCTGATGGAAGGCCGTGAAGGCGCGATCGTCACGCTTTCTTACATCGGCGCAACGCGCGTCGTGCCGAACTACAACGTGATGGGCGTTTCAAAAGCCGCGCTTGAAGCCACCGTTCGCTACCTTGCAAACGACTTAGGACCGAAAAAAATTCGTGTGAACGCGATCTCGGCCGGGCCGGTAAAGACATTGGCCGCCGCCGGGATCCGCAACTTTCGGGACATGCTCGCGAAATCCGAGGAAAAAACCCCGCTACGGGAAAACATCGATCAAACGGACGTCGGCGCGCTCGCGGCGTTTCTCTGCGGTCCGGGAGGCAAACACATCACCGGCACGACGATGATGGTCGACAGTGGCTCCCACATGATGGGCATGTAAGCAGGAGCGATGAACGCCCGCCCAAGTTTCCAGAACGATCTTACCGAACTCCACCGCCATCTCGACGTATCCGTACGTCTTTCGACTCTCTTGGCGCTCGCGCAAGAGCGTGGACTGATTCCCCAAAGCACTTCGCTCGAAGGATTTGCGCGCGACTTCGTGCTCCGGGATCCGATGCGCGACCTGGCGGCCGTCCTCGGGAAATTCACGCTCTACCAACAAGTCCTCGATCGTTTCGACGTCGTGGAACAGGTGGCGTTTGAGGCCTGTGAAGACGCGTTCCGCGAAGGGATTCGTTGGATCGAATTCCGATTTTCGCCGAGCTTCGTCTGTACGCTCTCGAAGATGCCATGGAACGAAGCGATGGACGGATTCGAGGCGGGGCTTAGTCGCGCCATGGAGGTCCTTCCGGGTTTCCGCGCGGGCCTGATCTGTATCGGCTCGCGAGACCTTGGGATGAAGGCCATCGAAAAAACAGTCGAATTTTTCCTCAAACATCGCGACCGTTTCGTGGGTTTTGATCTCGCGGGCGACGAAGCGGAATTCCCAAACCGCCTTTACAAGCGTGTCATGCGCGACGTGATCCAATCGGGCGCCAAAATCACTATCCACGCCGGAGAAGCCGCCGGACCGGATTCTGTCTGGACGGCGCTGGAGGATCTCGGCGCCCACCGTATCGGCCACGGAATCCGTTCGGTTGAGGACCCTAGGCTTTTGGAATACCTACGGGATCACGAAATTCTGTTGGAGATGTGTCCGACTTCGAATCGGATCACCAATGCTTGGAGCGACTACACGACCCATCCCTTTCGACGCTGCCTTGAAGCCGGGGTGCCCGTCAGTTTGAATACGGACGATCCGAGCATCTTCGGCAATACGCTATCCGACGAAATCGAAATCGCCCGCGGCCCGATGGGCATCTCGGAAGAGAATATTGCGAGGTCGTTTGGACTCGCTCGGAAGTATTCGTTTATTCCGCCGAAAGCGCCTTAACAAGTCCCTCACAGCCGATCGTCGAGGAAGCGAGACAGGAGCGGCGAAGCTGCTCTTTCACGTCCCCGGCCCCCATTCCCTCGGGCGCCTCTTTGGCTTTGACGAAAGCCACGTAAGCGCAGGCATCCGCGTCTCCGCTTGAGCAAGCCGCCGGATAATCGATCGCTTTCGCGGTTCCCTTGGCAACGGTCATCTCCGCCATCGCCGGATCGCCGAGTTCACATGCCCGTTTCAAGCCGAGTTCGCACGCACGAGCCCGAAGCCGAGCTTTTTCGGGCGCTTCGATCGTATCCGATTCCGTGGCGACGAAACAACTCCAGGGCTCGCCTTTCTCGCACGCGTCTTTCCACATCGGCAACGCCTTTTCGCTCCGTCCGGCTTCCATGAAGTTATATCCGCGGAAGTAACAGGCGACCAAAATTCCCTCAGCGCAGAATCGGTCCAAATCGGGGTTCATCTGGGTCAGCGGGCGCATTCCGTTTTCTTCCGTGAAGACTTCCCAGCAACTCATCTTATGGCCCGCCTTACAATTCTGCCGCCACCGATGGAGAGCTAAGCTCCGGCCACCTCTGCGCAGGAATTGCAAAACCGACGCGTCGTAACACGCTTCCAAGGAATTATTCTTTTTGCAGTCTTGCTCGAGAATTCGGTCCAACCCCTTCTTTTTTCCGCACTCTTCCAGAAGGGGAAGCCAGCGACATG
>CAZAKW010000056.1:0-11724 GCA_964485835.1 uncultured Bacteriovoracaceae bacterium | reverse complement strand
GGCGTGTCGGGAGTGCGGAAAATGCCCGCGCTGTACATCCAGGTCTCGTCCAGGAAAAGCGAAAAGAAATCGTTCCCAAGATCGTAGTGGGCTTGGATATTCAAGCGTGCTTGCGAGGCGTCGTTCGAGCGAAGTCCGTGAGTCCATTTTTGCAAGGGCGAGAGCAAAGCTCCCCAACCGACGTCGAGGCGATTGAGGACGTCGCGGTTTCGGACAAAGAGCCGAACCAAAGCGACCAGCTCCCCGCATTCCCAGTCTCCGTCCGTGTAGCTCTCACCGACTCCGATGCTCCCCCCAAACGCAATCCGGGAGAAGGCTCGCGGATCGCGGATCGTCACCTTCGCCTGGACGGCCGGTTCGGAGTCGGGATTCCCGAACCGGAAGACTTTACCCGCGGGGTCGGTCAATTCAAGAAACCCTTCGCGGATGCCGGAAAGTTTCTCGAGCAGAAGTTTTCGTCCGAGAAGTTCCATCCATTGCGTCGGAAGCCATCGGGTAGATTGCGAAATTTCGGCGACTGATTTCATATTTCCGTATTCCTTGGATGGGGGACGAAAGGGATCCTCCGGGCCCAGATCATGGCGGCATGGCCGTAGATCAAGGCGAGAGTTTGGATCGCCATCACGGGATAACGAACGAGGGAGCCCACTACTGAACGAAGACTCCACTCGTTTCGCGTGAGAAGGAGTGTCGCATCGAAGGCTTCGATGCCTTGCCGGTTGACATTGGTCATATGGACCGATAGGCGCTCGCCCGGTACGTTCAACTTCCACCGATATTCGTAATCAAGGGTGAAAAACGGCGAGACATGGAAGACCTTCGCAAAGGAAAACTCCATGCGGGGTTGGTCGTCGGCGCGGAGCACGTAAGCGTGGCGTTCGTTCCAGGGCGTATTGGTGATTTCGGCGACTACCGCAACGACCTGTTCGGCATTCTCGTCGAAGCAATAATAGAAACTCACGGGATTAAACGCGAAGCCTAGCACTCCGATTTGCGATAACACCCGGATCGGGCCGGTGGGGCGAAAGCGGAGCTCGGCCTCCACTCGGTCGCGAACGGCTTGATCCAGTGGGACATGGGCAGGGCCAAGATACGCTCGTCTCTGGAAACTAAAAAAAGAAAAACGCGAAAGTGAAAAAAGGAGCGGGAAACGGAAGAGCCGGTGAACTTCGGCTAAATCGCAGTAGAAATAACAGACGCGGTGGCGGAATTCCCGGTGCCTCGGTGTGAAACGACGGTGGCGAATCGATCCGGTATAAACGGCGCTGGCGATACCTTTCATGTCAGCGGACTCCCGAGGGACTCGGCGACGCGCATTCCCGATCGCACCCCGTCTTCGTGAAAACCGTACGACCAGTACGCGCCCGCGAAATGGGTTCGCGTTTCCACTCGACTGATCTCGCCCCATCTTTTCTGGGCCGCTACGGTGCGAAGGGTAAACTTGGGATGGTCGTAAATATAACGGCCTAGAATTTTACTCGGGTCGATCGAGGAGTCGAGATTGAGGCTGACCAGGAAGGTCTCGGGAGACCGGATCCCTTGCAGGATATTCATATGGTACGTGACTGATGCCCGTGCGAGAGAGGCTTTCGGAATCCAATAGTTCCAAGCCGCCCAAGTCGCCTTCGTTTTCGGCAGAATCGACGTGTCGGTGTGGAGCACGACGTCGTTGGGTTGGTAATCCAGATCGCTTAAAACCTCACGCTCGTCGTCGGAAGGATCTTTGAGGATTTCGCGAACAGTATCGCTATGGCACGCGAAGACGACTTGATCAAAGACTTCGTCCCGGGGACGGGCGCCAAGGACTGTGATCCGCACCTGCGAGGGTTCGCGCGTGACGCTCGTCACGGGGGTATTCAAATGGATCCGGTTCTCCATCCCCCGAAGCAGAGGCGCGATATACGACCGAGATCCTCCTTCGATGGTCCTCCAGACTGGCCGGTCGTTTACCGACAGCATGCCGTGATTCTTGAAGAAGGCGATAAAGAACCGCGCGGGGAAATCCCGCATTTGCTCGAAGCTCGCCGACCAGATGGCGGCTCCCATTGCCATCGCGTAGTTCTCCGCGAAGGTCTGGGAATACTTGCCCCGAGACAGGAACGCTCCGATCGTGATCGTCGAGTCGGGGTGATTCTCGGGCAGGGCGAGGAGGCGGGGAGCTTCTCGGTTGAAACGGACGATCTCAAGAAGCATCCGATAAAACGAAGGACGGAACAGATTCCGCTTCTGGGCGAAAAGGCGCGCGAAATCGCGTCCGTTGTACTCAAGTCCGTTTTGGTCGTTGCGGACCGAAAAGCTCATCTCCGTATCCCGCCAAGAAACGCCGGCTCGATCGAGGAGCTTGATAAAGTTCGGATAGGTCCAATCGTTAAAGACGATAAAACCGGTGTCGATTGCGTATCGCCCGGAGGCCGTCGAGATGTCCACCGTTGCCGTGTGTCCGCCTAAGCGGGTAGCGGACTCAAAAAGATGGACTTCGTGTTTGGGATTCAGGAGGTGGGAGGCGGTGATCCCTGCAATACCACTTCCGATGACTGCGATTTTCGCCATAAGGATATCCAGATTACGTGGGCGTGGGCGAAAGAGTTACAGATCTTTAACGCTCCTACCAACGCAGAATCCGACGAGCGGAGAGCGCCGCGGCGCCCGTGAGTAGCGCCATCGGCACAAAATGCCAAAGCACGACGTGGAGCGCGTGTTCGTTGGGGCAAGCGAACTGGACGATAAACGAAGCGTAAGCCCCGGTCGAGATCGCCACCCAGGCCCCCGCGCGAACGGGTTGCGTCGGGGCGCCCTGGCGAAGCCAAGAAAAAAGAAAGCCCGCATGGATAAGTCCCGCAGTGAAGATCACCAGACCGCATCCGCCATTTAAATAATTACTCTCGCGATAGAGCTGGAAACTGAAATCAGCGAAACTCAAGCTCGCGATACCCCATGCCGAGAGAGCGACGAGCGGAGCCGCCGCAAATCGACCCCACTTTCGAGCGTTTTCGGAGACGCGTCCGTCGGGAAATGCCATCGCGTAAACGTTTATCGCCGAAAGCATCGCGGCTAAAAACCAGAGCGAAAAAAGTACATAGTAATCCATCGAAGCGAATCGTTCAGCGAGATCTTCCCGAACGGGTAATAGGAACAGCGAAAGGGAGAGGATTGCGGACGCACCAACGATCCAATACCGAGCGAAAACCGACCGTCGCAGGCGCAGCCGAAGGGGGCCGTTGCTTTCGCGGCTGAGCGAACGGATCAGATCTTGGGTGCGTGCTTCCGCGCGTTTAGAGGGAGGGAGAGTGGGCATCTTTTTTTCTCCTCAAATTTTCTACTCAGTTCCGGCGAGCTTGTGCATCGCCCGGTGGATTCCAACTTTAACCGCCGACAAACTCATCCCGGTCCGTCGGGCCACTTCTTGAAGCGGCAATTCTTCTAATTTCGCCAAGCGAATCAATTCGCGCTGCTTCGGCGTCAGTCGATCTAAAAGCGCAGTGACTTTTTCCGTAGCCTCCCGAGTCGCTTCCGTCCGCTCCGCACTTTCGCTAGCCTGGGCGTCGGGTATGCGCTCCCAGTCCGACTCTTCCCAATTCAAGAGTTCCGGCCGCACCGCCATCATCCTCGCGATATCGATCCACCGATGGCGCGCGACCGAGAAGAGCCAGGGAAGGATCGGATACTCGCTTCGGTAAGTATGACGTTTTTGGTGGATTGCCATCAGCACGTCTTGGACGAGATCCTCGAGCAAATCTCGCGCGTAGACGTTCGAACGGGGAATCGTCTTGCGTAAATTCGACCGAATAATCTTCGCCGCCACCTCCAGAAATTCCTCGTACCCCCGTGCGTCCCCGCCGTCGCCCGCTAGGAAGAGGCGTTTCATACGTTCTTCCAAATCTGCGGGTCTCGCGGGGGCGTGGGCCAGAGTGTTTCCGTTCTTTACAAACTGTTCTCCCCTGAGTTTACGCACGAGGGGAGTCGAGAGTTACATCGGGCTCTAAGTTAGCCGAATTAAACAAGAAACTCGAACTTGTTTTCGGAGGTCCGATTCTATGAGAGAGAGGGGGAAATGAAATCGCACGTCAAGCTGCTGCTCGCTTTGGTTATGGGTCTCGTCCTGGGGGCGATCGCGCATTGGGTAGCCTTGGAGTCGCCCATCGTTCAGGCGGTTTCTCGGCACCTGTTCGGACCTCTTGGGCAGATTTTCTTGCGGATGATTTTTATGATCGTCGTGCCGATGGTATTTTCGGCGCTGGTCCTCGGGGTCTTCGAACTGGGCCAATCTCGCGGCATCGGAAGAGTTGCGTCCAAGACTTTGCTCTATACCGTGATCGCCTCCAGCGCTTCGGTCTTTATTGGTATTGGATTGGTAAACTGGCTCAAGCCGGGCGTTGGCTATCAACTCGATGCCGATCGAGTCGCCGCCCAAAGTACCGCCGTCGAAACTCTTCAAGGGCACGCAGCCGCCGCCCCGTCGTTTTCGGATGCGATCGTGGCGCTCTTCCCCAAAAACCCGATCGATTCGGCCGCCCGTGCGCTGGACGGCGAGATGATCGCGTTGATGGTGTTCGCGCTCATCTTCGGGATCGCGATGAGCGTCGTCTTCGCCGGAAAAAAGGAAGAAGACATCACCCTGCTCAAGCTCTTTCGACAGCTCTTCGACGTATCCATGAAGATCGTCGAGTTCGCGATCCGGCTCGCTCCTTACGCGGTATTCGCGATCGTTTTCAACACCGCGTATCGTTACGGAACTTCCGTATTCGCGTCGCTGGCCTATTACGTCGGCGTCGTCGTGGTCGGACTCCTGATCCAGCAATTCGTAGTTTACACGTTTTTGCTCAAGTACGTAGCGAGGCGATCGCCGATGGAGTTTTTCCGCGCGACTCGTGAGGTCTGCCTTTACGCCTTTTCGACCTCTTCCTCGAACGCCACTCTTCCGCGAGCGCTCGCCTGCGCTGAAGACAATTTAAAACTCCCGCCGACTATTTCACGTTTCGTTTTGACGATTGGAAGTACTGCGAACCAAAACGGCACCGCGCTTTTTGAAGGGGTTACCGTCCTTTTCCTGGCCCAAGTCTACGGGATTGATCTTTCTTTAGTGCAGCAAATCCAAGTCGTTTTCATGTCGATTCTCGCGGGTATCGGCACGGCCGGAGTTCCGGGCGGGAGTCTCCCTTTGATCATGATTCTACTCCAGCAAGTCGGAGTGCCGGTAGAGGGGATGGCACTGATCTTAGGAGTCGATCGATTCTTGGACATGTGCCGGACGACACTCAACGTTTCGGGTGATCTGGTGATCGCGACGCTGGTTTCCGAGAGCGGCATCTCGCCGGCGAAGACGGCGGCGTGATCCTCGCCGATCAGTGTCGAACCGGACTCTGAAACTACGGAATCACGGGTGCATTTCGGCTCCTCTTTTTCGTGAGAGGGCCAACTCGGCTCCGCTAAATTGGAGTTCGGGGCAATGGTGAAGATCCAAGCGCCGGATCAGCTTCCCACTCTAACCCTTCGAAATCATTAGTGGATTATTGCTCTCGCCGTCGCTCGTCGGCGTGGGCCCCGGCTCGTCGCGCCCTTGGCACTCTTCGCGCAATAGAGAGAAGCAGGAGGAGGGAGCGATGAACGCTGAAATCACGACTGAGCAAATGAGAGACGAAGGGTACTCCGTTTTTGTTTTGGGAATCGCGGTCGCGCTTTACGGAGTTTTAAGCACCGGGCTTGGGCTTCTCTAGCGATCGATTCGAAATCCTCTAAAGAACTTTGTCGACTCTGTTTACAGGGACGGCAGGTAGGCGGGGCCCTCCTCATAAGCGGGGAGGGGGGCCCCGGTTTTCTAGCATCGCGCCACTCTTCGTGCGAGAATCCTCGCATATGTTTTCCGCTCCCGTATTCGAAGCAAACTTCGACGGCCTCGTCGGCCCGACCCATCACTACGCCGGACTTTCCTTCGGTAACGTCGCGTCGACACGTAACGCAAAGCTCGTCTCCTCGCCGAGAAACGCGGCCCTGCAAGGTTTGTCGAAGGCCGGAAAACTTCGCGATCTGGGCCTTGCTCAAGGCATATTACCTCCCCTGCGCCGCCCACGGCTCGATACGCTGCGGGCGCTTGGGTATGCGGGAACCGACGCTTCAGTGCTTGAAAAGGCCTTCAAGGCGGTTCCGCATTTAGTCTCCGCCTGTTATTCGGCGTCGTCGATGTGGGTGGCGAACGCCGCGACGTTCACTCCTTCCTGCGACAGCGCGGACGGAAAGCCCCATTTCACGCCCGCGAATTTAAGTTCGAAGTTTCATCGGTCGCTCGAAGTCGAGCAGACGAGCGCGAATCTGCGGCGCATTTTCAAAGAACCGGCGTTCGTGCACCACGCTCCCATCATGGCGCAATTCGGCGACGAGGGGGCCGCGAACCACTCTCGTTTGACGTCTGCCCATGGGACGGCCGGACTCTCGCTTTTTGCGTTCGGCGGATCGGTCATACCGGGGGCGGCTTACGCAAAGCCGAAAAAGTTTCCCGCACGCCAGATGATCGAAGCGTCTCAAGCGATCCGAACGACCCACGGGGTTTTTTCGGATCACGCTTTGTTTCTCCAGCAAGACCCGGAATCTATCGACGTCGGCGTTTTTCACAACGACGTCGTCGCGGTGGCGAACGAGAATGTTCTGTTTTTGCATGAACGCGCTTACCTCGATCAGCGCGCGCAGCTAGCGAAGATCCGCCAGAGCTGGCAGACGCGCTTTCCGGCCCAAGAGCTTTTCGTCTGCGAGATTCCGGAGACGGAGGTTCCGCTGACGGACGCGGTGACAGGTTATTTATTTAATTCGCAGCTTGTGAGCTTGCCGGGTGGCGGGATGGCGTTGGTTTGTCCGGAAGAGTGCCGCGAAGTCGCTTCGATCAAACAGGCGATCGGCCGTGTGATCGGCGAGGCGAAAACACCTATCACTCAAGTCCTTACCTACGATGTGCGCGAGTCGATGCAAAATGGCGGAGGCCCGGCTTGTCTTCGCCTTCGAGTCGTTCTTACGGCGGCAGAGGCGGCGAGCGTGCACGCCGGAGTATGGCTCACCCCGGAGCGCGAGGCTTCGCTTGAGGCTTGGATTCATCGCCATTACCGCGATCGTTTAGAAGCGGACGACCTTCGGGATGCGAAGTTTTTTGTAGAGGTCCAAAACGCGATGGACGACTTAGAAAAGGTTTTGGGACTTTCGCTGGCCTAAATGGGGCGACTCGAGCGATATAACGCTTCGGATCAAATCTTGAGATCCCATTCGGTCTTAGGATTAACTCTGCCTGCGTCAAGGCCGTGGCGTTTTTAGGAGAAACGCGATCTACTCCGGCGAAGGTTCTACTTTTTATCTTTTGGAGGATTTCCCCGATGGCCTCAATTCAGCCGAATACCCGAAATCAGAACTTACTTGCCTGGGTCCGTGAAGTCGCCGAGCTGACCCGGCCGGATACGGTTTTATGGTGTGACGGCTCTGAGTCCGAATCCAATCTCCTTTGCGAGCAGATGGTCGGAACGGGAATGCTTCGCAAACTAAACCCATCACTCCGCCCAAATTCGTATCTTGCGTGTTCGGATCCAAACGACGTCGCGCGCGTGGAAGATCGAACCTTCATCTGTTCTTCGACCAAAGAAGCGGCTGGTCCCACGAATAATTGGATGGAGCCCGCCCAGATGCGAGCGACGCTTCAACCGCTATTCTCAGGCTCGATGCGCGGACGCACTCTCTACGTCGTGCCGTTTTCAATGGGACCTTTGGGATCGCCCATCTCGCAGATCGGCATCGAGCTGACCGATTCCCCTTACGTGGTCGTGAATATGCGGACGATGACCCGAATGGGCGCGGACGCACTGAAGGCATTGGGCGACAACGGAGAGTTCGTTCGGTGTGTGCACTCGGTGGGCGCGCCTCGAATCGCGGATTCCAGCGGCGAGTTACCTGCAGATGCCGCATGGCCGTGCAATGCGGAGACAAAGTACATCGTCCATTATCCGGAGACGAACGAGATTTGGTCGTTCGGTTCGGGATACGGCGGGAACGCCCTTTTGGGAAAAAAATGTTTCGCTCTTCGTATCGCCTCGACGATGGGCCGTCGTGAGGGATGGCTTGCTGAGCATATGTTGATCATGGGCGTGGAGTCGCCCGAAGGTAAAAAAACCTACGTCGCCGCGGCCTTTCCTTCGGCTTGCGGAAAAACGAATTTCGCGATGATGGTTCCTCCGAAATCGTTCACCGACTCGGGATGGAAAATCAGCACGGTCGGAGACGACATTGCGTGGCTGAAGCCGGGTGCGGACGGAAAACTTTACGCGATCAATCCGGAAGCGGGTTTTTTCGGCGTGGCTCCCGGAACGTCCGCGAAGACGAATCCAAACGCCTTGGCTTCGGCCCGGAAGAATACGATCTTTACCAACGTCGCCCTAACGGACGACGGCGACGTGTGGTGGGAGGGGATGACGGATACTCCGCCGTCGAAGCTCACGGATTGGACCGGACAGCCCTGGACGCCTGAAATCGCTCAAACGACGGGCCGTAAGGCCGCGCATCCAAATGCGCGTTTTACCGCTCCCGCGTCCCAGTGCCCCTCGGTGGATTCGCAGTGGGAAAGTCCGGCCGGAGTTCCGATTTCGGCGATGATTTTTGGTGGCCGCAGACCGGACACCATTCCGCTCGTTTACGAAGCGACCTCGTGGGAGCACGGCGTGTACATCGCCGCGACGACCGGCTCGGAAACGACCGCCGCGGCCGTCGGCGCGGTCGGCGTCGTTCGGCGTGACCCGATGGCGATGCTTCCTTTCTGCGGCTACAACATGGGCGATTATTTCTCCCATTGGCTCGCGGTTGGAAAAAAAGCGGGGAATCAGGCGCCGAAGATCTTCGGTGTGAATTGGTTCCGCAAGAACGCCGCCGGGAAGTACGTATGGCCCGGATTCGGCGAGAATATGCGGGTCTTGAAATGGATCGTCGGACGCGTCAACGGTACGGCCGATGCAATCGACTCCCCGATCGGAGCCATGCCTTCGTATCGCGATTTGGATTGGATGGGATTAGATTTCAGTCCGGACCAATTCGCGGAAGCCATGCGTATCGACGCCGATGCATGGCGAACCGAGGTGAGGTCGTCCACCGAGTTCTTTGAAAAATTCGGGAGTTCCGCGCCGAAGGAAATCAAAGCCATCGGCCCGACGATTCTTGATCGTTTCGGTGGAACCCGTTCAAACGTCGATGCGAACACGGAGAAGGCGGGCGCAATTCCAGCGACGCTCTAGCCGAGTTTCACAACGCCTTCGCATCCATTTTTTCAAAACGTTCGTCGCCGTACCTCCTTATAATCGAGGGTACGGCTCTTTTGAGGCTATTTCGCGTATTTTTACGTCCTCCCAGCATGTCGCAAATGACACATTCCTGATTATGACTCGCCATGTCATTATCGGTGAGTAGTTAGTCCACTGTTGTACGTCGATGGGGTGGGATATGGTACGTTTGCACGCGTTTGGTTTATCCGCGTTTCTGTTGGTCTCCGCATCGGCCTGCGCGCCGCAGGAGAAAGAGCACGAACATTTTCTTCAAGTCGATGCCCCTTTTGTGGACTTCGTCCATAATTTCGAAGTTTCGGCATCCGAAGAAGGCCGATCTGTCCAAATTACCGACCTTGTGATTAGCTTCGGCTCGACGCCGAACCTCAACGAGACCGGCGTTTGCGAGTGGGCGGAGAACGAAACCCCTCGCGTCGTGATCAACGAACGGATTTGGAATACCCTGAACGACTACGACCGGCAGGAAGTGATCTATCACGAGCTCGGACACTGCGTCCTTCGCCGCATCCACCAAAATGGTACGATGATGGGCTACAACGGCACGCTCCAGATCGCCGCAAGTATTATGTATCCTTACCGAATTGCCGGCTCGGTTTACCGCGACCACATGGGTCACTATCATGGCGAGCTTTTCGATGCCGCCAAAGCAAACCAATTCTGATTTGGGGCTTAAAGAAAGAAACGCCCGCTTAAGCCGAACGTTTGCCGTAGAGTTCTTCGACCGCCTCGAAATCGAGGAGCTGATGGAGAATTTTCGCCTTCGGATAGTGCGCTTTTAAGAACGAGTCGTACTCCGTATCACGCTCCCGAAGTTCCTGCGTGAAGCGGTACTGGATCTGGAATGCTTCGGCTTCGGTTTTGATCCGCGGCTCCAGAGCGTGGGAAATTTCGTGTACCAGAAATGGAGCGAGAACGCCCAGGGGACTCTCGAAATCCAAAAAGATGGTTCCCTGGTCGCCTTCGGTGACCAAGCAAGCGCCTACCGGAAATCCTTCCGGAATCACCTCGCGAAGTTTCGCGACGATCGCCGGCGGATAGGGCTCGATCTTTACTTTCCCCTTGCGATAGAGCGGAAGGAACCGTTCCAGCAGCGAGCGACCCGTCGCGGAGCGGGCGATCAGCTTGAAAATCGGTTCCGCGGAATGGACCTTGGATTCGTAGGCGGGGCGAGTCGGCATACCTTGTCTCATCGGCCGCCGGGATGGATTTACTTAGGACGAAAGTCGCGAGAGGATTTCGCGAATGGAAAACCTTGGGCGTGGAATGGGCTGGTTCTTTCTTCTCTCGCTCGCATGCGGGGCCGGAGCGGGGGGGCGTGGCGCCGAAGCGGCGGGAAACGAACGAATCCGTACGTTTCGGGAGGCGAAAAAAATCGCGGCTACCCTACACGAGAAACGTAAGTTGACGCTTTACTGTCGGTGCAAATACCAGGGTAAAAAGATCGATTTCGCCTCGTGCGGGTACCGGCCGGTGAAAGACGGTCCCCGGGCGCGGGCCATGGAATGGGAACACGTCGTGCCCGCGCACGCATTCGGGCAGAGTTTCGTCGAATGGCGCGAAGGCGCCCCTTTTTGTAAAACCCGCAAAAAGAAATACCGGGGTCGGCGATGCGCAGAAAAGAATCCCGAGTTCGCGCGCATGGAGGCGGACCTTTATAATCTCTTCCCCGAGGTCGGGGAATTGAATGGGATGCGATCGAATTTCTCGATGGCCGAAATCGGGGCGATGGGGACATTCACGGGGGTGAGTTTTGGCGAGTGCTCGGCGCGGATTTACGAGTCAAAGTTCGAGCCAATGGCATTCGCCAAAGGCACCGTCGCGCGCGCCTATCTCTACATGGACGGCGCGTATCCCGGCCACGGAATCATCTCGGGTAAGAATCAAAAGCTCTTCGAAGCGTGGGACCGTCTCCATCCTGTCGAGCCCTGGGAATGCGATCTCTATCGAAGCATCAAACGGGTGCAAGGAAACGAAAACCCTGTCCTCGCCTCACGTTGCGTAGGGGGAAAATGACGCCAAACTCGCGCATCTTTCGCGCCGACCGGGTTCCGTCGCCTCGGTTTGGTGCTGATTGTCCCGATTCCGATGCGGTCCAAGAGTTTCTCGCCCGCGCGGGCGAACGCCCCCTGGATCTGGAAATTGGCTGCGGCGTCGGCTGGCACCCCATTCAGTACGCGAAATCCCACCCCGACCGGATTCTATTCGCCGTGGAACAGACGAGCGAGAAATTCAAAAAATTTAGAGCCCGGCTGGATCGCCACTGCGAAAACGCCACGGCTCAAACGGCGTTGGCCGGGCTCGTGCCGGTTCACGCAAACGTCGTTGAATGGTTGGTGTCTCAATCGGATGGGCTCCGATTCGACCGGATTTTTTTGCTCTATCCGAATCCTTCCACAAAAAACGCGGCCTCAAGGTGGGTGCGGAT
>CAZAKW010000055.1:0-11849 GCA_964485835.1 uncultured Bacteriovoracaceae bacterium | reverse complement strand
GGGATGTGAGCTCAACGGAACTTCCTTCGTGCGCGCCGGGGACCGTCGCGGCGTAGTCTTGATGCCACGCGGCTTAGGTGAGGTCAAACTAAAAACGATACCAGGTCTCACTTTGAATCAGGGGACTTTCGATTGATGAAGCCCTTTGATACGGACCGTTTATGGGTACTCACCAGCGTCGTCGACTCAGCCAGTTTCTTGGTTTCGCTTTGATCGTCAGTTCCCTTGGATGTGCTTCAGCCCAAGCCCTAGGGGCCAGGCAAGAGTATCCGGCCCATTGGTGGACCCCCGTCGTAGATCCGAATGCGCCGGCGTGGGAAATTCTCCCCCAAGCAGCGGGCCCGGGCGAAGTGATTTTATCGAAGCGCAACGAGCTGGGTTTGCTTTCGAATTTCGCGGCGACCCCGTTTGAGTACCGAGGTGTACGCTACGCGAGTCTCGAAGGGTTTTGGCAGATGATGCTCTATCCGGAGAGTCCGGAAGATCCCCGTGCCGGCGCAAAGGGAACGGAATGGAAGTTCACCCGCTCGCAAGTCAGCCAAATGGTGGCATTCGAGGCAAAAGCGGCGGGAAGTTTAGCCTCCGAGAATATGCGTCGTATGGGAATTGACTGGGTTTCGTTTGAAGGAAAGCGGTTCGCTTATCGCCAGGCGGGTCGCGACGAACACTTCCAAATTATTCGTGAAGCCATGGTCGAAAAAGTCCGACAGAACCCACGCGTGCGCGACGTTTTACTGGCGACGGGGTCCTTGCGGCTTCGGCCCGATCACCATCAAGAGCCCGACGTTCCGCCGGCATGGCGTTATTACGAAATTTACGAATCCATCCGCGAAGAGCTGCGCGGGTCGGTGAAATAATTTTAATCGATTCGGCAAATGGGGGAGCTTGTCCTAAACGCGCTGCTCTTGTATCCTCGTCTCAAATGAATTTTAGGTTGAACGAATTTCTGAGACCGCTTGCCCGCCGTCTTGGTTTTTTCCTGCTTCTGTCGGCAATCACGACCGTGATTCCGTCAGCGGCCTATTCGACCGCGTTTTCGCCTTCCGATATGGCGGAGTTCAAGCGAGAGGCCCTGCAGAAGGCAGAATCAATTGCGGACCTTGAAGGTTCGTATCCGGCTGGACGTTCCGAAGTTCCGGCCGAAGACGAAGTACCCACCGAACCGTCGGAAGAGTCGACTGCTCGCACCTTGAATCTGATTGAGGAAGAATGGTCTTCCGATTTCCATTTCGATTTTTACATCGCGCCCAAAGAGTCGTCGCCGCTTCTTTATTCGGCCGCGAAACTCTTCCCGGTCTCCCCGCGTAGTTTGTTGCGCCCCCCTCTCCACGCATAATCGCCGTTCGGCGAATCTATCCGAGCCGAGTCGCGTCTCACGCGAATTCGCGCCGTCGTATTCTTCCATCCATTCTTCTTCGAAAGGACCCGTACTCATGCGTGAACTCACGCGCCCGCTTGCCGAACTTGAAACCCGAATCGTTTCCCGTGTCCCCGCCGTCGAGAAACTCGGACGTTTAAAAGCTCCCATTTCCAATGGCGAGGTGGAATCCGACGGTTTCGTCGTAAATTCCCTTCGCTCGATCTCGGCCTCTTTTCGCTACTGGCGGGAATCGTGGGTCCAGGTAATCGAACAACCGAGACTCTCTTCGGATATTCTAGCGGGGATGACCGTGGCTGCGGTTGCGCTCCCGCTGAACGTCGCGTTGGCGGTTTCGAGCGGGTTGCCGGCTTCCTCCGGAATTATCGCAGGAGCGATCGGGGGGGCGCTTGCCGCGATCTTTGGTGGCGCTCGGTTGCAAGTGACCGGCCCGGCGGCGGCACTTAACGTGATGGTCTTCGCAATCGTGGCTAAATGGGGTCCGGTGGGAGCCGCCGCCGGAGCGCTCGCCGTCGGGATCTTGCAGCTCCTATTTTTTGTGACTCGCGCGGCAACCCTTGCGCGCTTCATCCCTGAAGCGGTGCTGGCGGGATTTACGACGGGAGTCGGGTTGAAGTTGCTGGATCAGCAAATTCCGCTCCTTCTGGATGTCGACTTTCGCGTAACCCAACTTCTCACGTCGATCGGGAACCCGATCTGGTTACGCGATGTCCATTGGCTTGCCGTCGTTTCCGGTTTGTTCGTGATGCTAGCGATGATGGGCTTTTCCAAGTTTCCGAAAATCCCCGGAGCTATCGCCGGTCTCGGTTTGGCGACGGCCGTCTCGATGTACCTACGGTGGGATATCCATCGCGTCGGAGAAGTTCCCTCGGCGTTGCCGACCTTGGCTTTTCCGGCGTTAGGAGCCGGCGACTGGCTTGAGCTTTTCGTCGTCTGCATTCCGCTTGCGATCCTCGCCACAGCGGAGAGTTTACTCTCGGCCCGGGCCGTCGACCGGATGGCGCTTGCGCGGCCCGATATGAAAGACCTCAAGCCGCATGAACCGAATCTGGAGGCTTTTGGGCAAGGGATTGGAAACATTGGTGCCAGCTTGTTCGGTGGAATGCCGGTTTCGGGCGTGATCGTGCGGTCCAGCGTGAACGTTCATTCCGGAAGCCGCACGCGTCTTTCCGCCCTCTTTCACGCAATCATTCTCCTCGTGGCGCCGCTCGCGGCGGCAAAGTGGATCGGCTCGGTGCCGATCGCGGCTCTAGCGGGACTCCTTTGTATGGTAGGTTACCGGCTTGTCGAAGTACGGACGATGTACCATGAGTTTAAAATCTCGAAGCTCCTGGGAATCGCGTTTGTCTTATCGGCGGTCGGGGTGGTCACCGGATATCTGGCCGCCGGCCTGGTCGCCGGGATGATCGTCGCAGGACTCCACGCCTACCTTGAAAAGAGAAAGCGGATCGCGAAAGAGACGCCGCTTCGACTCAAGCCGAAGCTTGGGCCCGGAGTTCGCGGAAAAATCAATCGCGATCGTCCTGATGCTTTCACTCGCGCGGCGCCCGGCGTTTTCCGCGAGCCGGAGGAAAACTGGCAAGCGCACGTTGAGAACAAGCCGCTGATCCACCCCACGGCATTCGTCCACCCCAACGCGTCGGTGGTCGGTCGGGTCGTTCTCGGGCCGAGCGTTCACGTTGCTACGGAAGCGGCGCTTCGAGCCGACGAAGGTACCCCGTTCTTCGTGGGCGAGGGGACCAACGTACAAGACGGAGTTGTCTTGCACGCCTTGAAGAAAAAATGGGTCGAAGTCGACGGACGCGCTTGGGCGATTTTCATCGGAGATCGCTGTTCGCTCGCGCATCAATCCCTCGTCCATGGCCCCTCGTATATCGGGGACGATACGTTCGTCGGGTTCAAGGCGATCGTCCACGATTCGATCGTCGGCGATGGCTGTTTCATCGGGATCGGAGCGATCGTCGTCGGAGTGGAAATTCCCGACGGCCGATTCGTCCCGCACGGCATGCTCGTCGACACGCAGGAAAAGGCCCAAAGTTTGCCGGAGTCGGACCATTCCAAACGGCACTTCAACGAAGACGTCGTCGAAGTGAACCGAGGACTCGCGGAGGCTTATAAGGGCGATTACCTACGCCCTCGGTACGAAGCCCACGCACTCACGAAATTCTAGTTATCCACAGCCTATCGAAATTAACCCACGGAGTTATTCATGGAAATCACCTACGGAATCATCGCTGCCCTCGTTTTGATCGGACTTTATTTTATTGGACGGATGTTTTTTAAAGTCGAAGAAGGCCATTACGCGTTGGCCACGCGCTTTGGGGCCATCGTTCGCGACGACACCGGCAAACCCTTGGTTTATCATCCGGGTCTTCACGTGCACGCACCCTGGATCCGCGTCCACCCGTTTTCGGCGATGGAAAGACTTCTCGACGTGCGTGAAGAAGGCCGCGAAGTCGAAGTTTTGGTTCGGGACGGCACGCTGCTTCGCATCGATCCGAAAATGCGTTTCTCGTTCGCGCTGCCGAGGGCGGAAACCTTTCTCTTCGGCATGTCCCGTCCGGTCTCCCATATTCGGGAGTTCTACCGCTCCTTGGTCGGTCAGGAACTCGCGCGTTTCGCGGGCGGAGAGGAAGAGCACGGTTCTTACGCGGCGATTCGAAAAAACCGTGCTCGGCTCACCGACGGGATCCGGCTCCGTAAAGCGGCGATCGAAGAGCGCTACGGAATCGACTATCTTTCGTCGGAACTCGCCGAGATCTTACCACCGGCAGATCTCGCGGAAGCGTTGAACTCGGTCCAAAAAGCCGTGGCTCAAAAAGAGACGCTCTACAAACGCGTGCAAGCCGAATGTGAACAACAGATCGCGTCGGCGGAGCACGGCGTGGAGATCGCGCGTTTGCGTGCCGAGGCCGTGGAAAGCGAAATCGGAATCTTGGGAGCCGCGGTCGGCGACCTCGATCGTTCGGGCACGCTTGAATCCTATCTTGAACGGCGCCGCGACGAAGCGGCGTCGGCATCTAAAATCCTCTATCGGAACGCGTAAGGAGCTTTCAATGGAAACGACTTTTAATCTCTCTCTTTTTTCGGCGGCATTTTTCGGGACGATCGCTTTGCTTTGGCTTGCTCAGCGATTTTCAAAGATCGGGTTTGTGATTGTGCAGCCCTACGAGAGCGTCCTGCTCTTGGGATTTGGGAAGTGTTTTGAAGAACTTCGCGAACCGGGGCTTTGGTTTCGGCCCTCGCTTCTTCTTCCCGGTTTCCGGGCCCATCGCGTCTCGCGTCAGGTCGATTTCGAGACCCTCACGGATTTGCATGTCAACGATCGTAATGGAACGACGGTGCGTTTTGATCTTTGGGTTGAGTTTCGGGTCGAAGACGCCCGCCAAAGCGTGTTCGGCGTCGAATCCTGGCGGGACGCGCTTCGCAACCTCTTGATCCATAGCTTAACCGCAGCGGCGGCGGGCCAGGAGCTTGAGCAGATGATCGCGGATCGCGAGTCTTTAGCACGGACGATTGAAGAAGATCTTCGTCGCGACGCGAAGGCCTGGGGAGTACGGCTTGAGCAAGTGATGATCCAGGATATTCGGATCCTCCCGGAAATCGCCAAGCAGTTTTTCGATCGGGTTGCGGCCCAATTGGAAATGCAAAAAGCGCGGATCGAAGAGGAAGCCCGAATCATGGCGCAAACCCTTCAGGCGCAGACCGAAAGCCGAATCGCGGCGCTTCAAGCCGAAGCGCGGGCGATGCAACCGCTGGCGGTGGGTCGGGCATACGCGAAGTTGTCTGATCGCCCGGTAGTGATGACGGCGTACGAGGAGTTGTACCAGCTGTCACTTTTGCAACCCAATCGCACGGTCACTTTCAGTGGGTTTGAACCTGGGGATGTCCGTGCGATCGAGGCCGCTATGATTGTCGAAGGCGAAGGCGGGCGCGATACGCGGCGGGGAGCAACGGCACCACCGACGGCGAACGCCATGGTTCCTGATCGTAAAATGGCGACGAGCTGCTGCTAATTCGGGGGTTTGGGGCCGTGTGCTTGAGCATATGGCCTCAAACTCAATACATTGGATCCTAAATATTGAGGAGAAATGCCCCTAAATTGATTGACGAGTTCGGTTTTGACGCGGAGAATTATTATGACTGCTTCCGAGCCTTTGAGTCGCGGGACTTTAGAGGTTCATCCCATCTTGCGATTCCCGCCGGCCCAATCAGGCTGAGACCGAAAGGCCGTTCATGGAAGCGAACTCCGATCAAAACCTCGAAATTCCGGGAGAGATGCTCTCCCGGATTATTGCCTTATATCCGAAATTAACCGAAGCCGTTCCGGGGACCAACCCGACGCAGGAGCTTCCGAGTCCTGAAGAGCTTATGACGAGTGTCGGAGAATGCTCGTTTAAGATTTTTCCCGACCCCGATAGCTACTTTCGGAGTGAACGGGCGAAGCAGTATCTCAGTTGGTCCTCGTCCCGGTGTCCGGAAACGGCGTCAGACCTGTACCGAATCTACTTCAACGAGTATTCCGGCAAAATCTATGTGGACTTGAATGGAACTCGTTTTGAGGAAGCACGCACTCAACTCCAGGATGAAATCGTCTACTGCGAAATTCTGCGCACCCTCATCTTCGTACTGACCTGCGACGTCGCCCGCGTGGAGACCGTCGTCGCGGAGGAAACGCCAGCGGAGGTCGTGATTCCGCCCGCCACGGATTAGGGGACGCCGAGAAGTTCCGAAACCGCGTCTTGAGCCATTTTTGCCGACGCACGATCGGCCGGAATCGGTGGTCCCACGGTCAATGTGAGCTTCGCCCACACTCGCCGGAAAGGCCGGCTCATCGCCCGCCCGTATCGCCGACTAAAGAAACTTCCCCACATCCCGCCTAGGGCCATCGGTATGACCGGCACGGGATCACGCGCAAGAATCTGTTCGATTCCCCGGCGGAAAAACGTCATCTCGCCGGTTTTCGTGATTTCGCCTTCCGGAAAAATGCAGACGAGTTGCCCGGACCGAAGTTCGGCCGAAACCGCTTCGAAGGCGGCGGCGTGAATCCGCGGGTTCGATTTCAGGCTCGTGATCGGGATGGTCTTTGCGTGGCGAAAGAAAAACCCAAGTCCAGGGAGCTTTGTAAATTCGTGATCCATAACGAATCGGATCGGACGCGGGCACGCCGCCGAAATAATCATCCAATCCACGAAGCTCACGTGGTTACAGACGAGGACGGCGGCGCCGGTTTCCGGAAAATGCTCGGATCCGCGAATCCGGAGACGGTAGAGGGTGTGGGCTGTCATCCACAGTACGAAACGATAGAAAAATTCCGGTAGGACGAAGTAAGTCCAAAATGCGACCAGCCCGTTCCCGACGGCAAGCGCGATAAAGACCTTCTGGGGAGACAGACCAGCAGCGTAAAAACCGACGAGGACCAGCGCGCCGGCGACCATGAAAAATGCGTTCAAGACGTTGTTGGCCGCGATGATTCTCGAACGTGACCGGGGATCCGAACGAAGCTGCATCAGCGTATAGAGCGGCACCGTGAAAAACCCCGCGGAAACCGAAAATAAAAAGAGGTCCCCGGTCAGTCGCCAGCCGGCGGAACTGGACAGAAGCGTGCCCAGAGTGGACGCCGCGGGAAGAGCCATCACGCCGATATCCAGGGTGAATACGCTCATTCCGATTGATCCGATCGGTACGAGCCCAAGCTCTAAGGTGCGAAAACTCAGTTTTTCACAGAGCACCGAGCCGACGCCGATACCGATGGAAAAAATGGCGAGAAAAAAAGTCAGCACGGACTCGGTCGAGCCGAGCGTCGTTTTACTAAGCGGTGGAAGCACGGAGAGAATAATCGAACCTAAAAGCCAGAACCACGAAATCGCGAGCAGCGTAAGAAAGACACTCGGGACTTCGCGCGCAAGTCGAAAGAGTTCCAGAGTGGGCCGGACGGGGTGGAAAGAAATTTTAAGCTCGGGCGACTGTGCGGATTGAGGAGGAATTTTTCGACTGGCCAACCATCCGACGACGGAAAGCGTGATCCCGATTCCGGAAACCCAGTACGGGCCGGTATCGCCGGTCGCCATCAAGAGGCCCCCGGCTATTGTCCCCAGCAGGATCGAGATGAATGTTCCTAGTTCGACGAGTGCGTTTCCCGCGGTGAGTTCTTGGGGGCGCAGGAGCTCGGGCAAAATTCCGTATTTGATCGGGCCGAAAAAGGTCGACTGCGTGCCCAGCATGAAAAGGGTGAAAAGGAGCAGGGGGACGGAATCCAGCGCGAAAGCCGCCGCGCTAAAGAGCATGACCGCGATTTCCCAAACTTTCGTGAACCGAGCCAGGGTCGACTTCGATCTTTGGTCGGCGAGTTGGCCCGCGAGTGCTGAAAAAAGAAAGAACGGAAGAATAAAGACGGCGCCGCATAAGGCGACGAGTTTCTCGGGAGAAAATTCTAAAAGGGTAACCGAGCGGAACGTGATCAATAGGACGAGCGCATTTTTGAAAATATTGTCGTTGAACGCGCCGAGGGCCTGGGTCCAAAACAAAGGACCGAAACGGCGATCGCCGAGGAGTCGGCGAAGTGAAAGGGGCATGGACGGAGAGCTCATCCTAGAATTTAACGCGATCTGCTTGAGCTTTGGCAACGGTTTCCCTTAAGTGAGAACGGGACTCAGTATCGATATCGATTCGAATGAAACAATCCTCATCATGGGGTGGGGCGCTTCGCAATGATTGGCTTCTCAATTGTTGGCTTCGCAGTATCTAGTCGTTTCGAATTCCTTTATAATAGGGAAAACTTTTCCGTTTTCCAAAGGAGGCCTCCATGGCAAAAAAAATCGATAAGAACAAAGGACGCAAGAAGCTTCAAAAGCAAAGCCGGCGACTCGACGAAAAACGATTCGGAGAAATCGATTTCGAGCGTGTGACCGATATGCTGAACGAAATCTTGAAGGAAGAGCTCGCGGGCGTCGTGCGATACACTCACTATTCAATGATGGTTTACGGTTATAACCGGATCCCCATCGTGGGTTGGCTGCGCGATCAAGCGAACGAAGCGTTGACCCATGCCCAAGAAGCGGGTGAGCTCCTGACGACGATGGGCGAGCATCCTTCGCTCGAAATCGGCAGTTTGCTCGAAAGCCAAAAGCACGACGTGGGCGATATCCTACGCGAGTCGCTTGCCGCGGAGAGCATCGCGCTTGATTTGTATAGGCAGCTTCTCGCACTCGTCCAAGACAAGAACGTGATGCTCGAGGAATACGCGCGCAAGATGGTCTACGCGGAAGAACTCCACCGTGGCGAAGTCGATAAGATGCTTCGCCGGCCGGGGGAATTCGCGTCGGTGATCCGCGGACGTTAGGCCTCCAGAAGCGACCGTAACATCCACGCCGTTTTTTCGTGGAGTTGGATGCGCTGGGTGAGCAGATCGGCGGTCGCCTCGTCGGAAGCTTTTTCCGCCGCGGAATAAATTCCGCGCGCGGTGCGTACCACGGCTTCGTGGCCCTGGACGAGGTGTTTGATCATCTCTTTCGCCGCCGGAACACCTTTGGCTTCCTTGATTGAGGAGAGTTTCGCGTACTCGGCGTACGTCCCCGGAGCATAGTGCCCGAGGGAGCGAATGCGCTCGGCGATCGCATCCACTGCGAGCGCAAGCTCGTTGTACTGCGTCTCGAACATCAGATGCAGTGTTTGAAACATCGGGCCCGTCACGTTCCAGTGGAAGTTGTGGGTTTTCAAATAAAGCGTGTAAGAATCCGCGAGCAGGTGGGAAAGGCCTTCCGCTACTTTTTTTCGGTCGTCTTTTGAAATGCCAATATCGATCGGCAGGGAGGTCTTCGTCATAAATTCTCCTTCGCAGGTTGGGCCCGAGGTATGGGGCGGAAGTTTGGGGTCAGAGGTTGGGCTCAGTATGCTTCCTAGTCGATCCACTCCGCAAGAGCCGCCGCTTGAACGGACGCGGCAATCCGAATCGCCGAGTGAGCGCTTTCAAGGGGGAGCCCCGCTTTCGTGACCTCTTGGACGTGGGCATTGACGCATTTGCTGCAACCGCCGATGGCCGATACCGCCAAGCAGGCGAGCTCGAAATCAACTTTTTCAATGCCTGGCTTACCGATCAAGTTCATCCGGAGGCGAGGGGGGAGTTTTTGAAGTTCCGTATTTTCTAAGTGATGCTGCGTTCGATAAAACACGTTGTTCATCGCCATCAGAACCGCGGCGCCTTTGGCCGCCTCAACTTCGGCGTCGCCGATCAACGCCACGCTTTCCTCTCGGATCGCCTCGACGAGGCGTTTTGAGCGCGCGGCATAGGCGACGGATAGCCCGATTACGGCAATTTGTTTTTCGCTAAGGCCCGGCGCACCTTCCGGAGTGAATACGGTCGAGAGGTTTAAGCGGATATCTTTGGCGTAGTCCTTTAGGGATTCACGATACGAGTCGAGATTCATAAAAAGTCCTTTCTGAAGTGTTGAACCGGTCGCTCGGGCCAACTAGGGCCCGGATTCGGAGTGGTGGTCGAGGGTGGAGCGACCGGTTCAAGCCTGGGTGTGGTTGTGGGAGAGGAGTTATACTTTGATCGTTTCTTTGCCTTGCTCCCAGTTGCAGGGGCAGAGTTCGTCGGTTTGCAGAGCGTCCAGCGTCCGTAGAATCTCCTGCGGGTTACGACCGACGTTCAGATCGTTGACCGAAACGTGCCGTACGATCCCTTGCGGGTCGACGATATAGGTCGCGCGTTGAGCAACGCCTTCGTTCGGATCGAGAATGCCGAGCGCCGTCGTGAGTTCGCGTTTCACATCCGCGAGCATCGGAAACGGGAGATCTCGAAGCTCGTCCTTATGCTGGCGCCACGCCAGGTGCACGAATTCGCTATCCGTCGACCCGGCGAGAACCTGGGTATCCCTCTCCTTGAATTTACCGTTTAGGTCTCCGAATGCTTTGATCTCGGTCGGGCAAACGAAGGTGAAGTCTTTGGGGTAGAAGAAGACGACGAGCCATTTTCCTGGATAAGTCGAATTCGAGATATCCACGAATGCGTTCTTGAGTTCGTTCGATACGGTCGCTTTCATCTGAAACTGGGGGAATTTTTGTCCTACGCCTAACATAAGTGCTCCTGGGGATGACGGGCGATGGCCCGAGGTTAAAGGGGAGGGGGCTTTGTTTAGACCCCGTGTCTTGAATTGAAATTACGCGGGTACTCGTTATATTTGAAATCGATTGTTTTTATAATGTGATAGTCATTAGCTATGACAAGCGCGATCACTTTGACTCAACTTGAATACGTTCTCGCCGTCGATCAACATCGTCATTTCGGAAAGGCGGCCGCAGCTTCCCACGTAAGCCAACCGACGCTCTCGATGCAGCTTAAGAAGCTCGAGGACGAGATGGGATTTCCTCTGTTCGATCGGACGAAAAAACCGATCCTGCCCACCGAAGGCGGCCGCGCCGTGATCGAGCAAGCGCGGATCGTCGTTGGCGAATGGAAGCGCTTGACGGCGATCGGGGGTAAGATCCAGGGTCGCGAACTCGCTGGTGACCTTCGAATCGCCGCGATCCCTACGCTTGCTCCCTATTGGATTCCTCTTTTTATCGACGAGTTCGCAAGGGCTTATCCCAAGATCAACCTCCGGATCGACGAACTACAGACGCACCAAATTCTGGAGGCCCTCGACCAAGATACGATTGATGCCGGGTTGCTCGTCACTCCGATCGGGCAAAAAAATTTGCAAGAAGTGCCGATTTTCTACGAACCTTTTTACCTCTGGATTCGGAAAGATCACGAACTCTCGGCGAAAGCCAAGGTGAGCGAGTCGGACCTCGATGGGAGCCAGATCTGGTTACTGAACGAAGGGCACTGTTTTAGGAACCAGATGGTCCAGATCTGCTCGTTAACCAAGAAAAAGTCGGTCCACCGGAACGTCAGTTTCGAGAGCGGAAATCTTGAGACGTTAAAAAGGTTAGTGGAGCGGAGTGGAGGCTATACGTTGCTTCCGTATCTCGCCATTCCGGAGCGCTTGCCGAAAACGATCGAGTTGAAAGAGTTTCGTAAGCCCACGCCGTCGCGCGAGGTGAGCCTCGTGTACCGCCGGCTACAGTGGAAGACGCCGCTGATCGAAGCTCTGCACGGGGTGCTTGAGCGAACGGTGCCGGAGGGGCTCAAAGGCTTAAAAAAGCAGGACCTGGAGATCGTCTCGATCAAAGGGTGAAGCGGCAAAAAAAAAGGCCCAAGTCGGGGGGGCGACTTGGGCCAGGAAAAGGGGTCCAAGCTGGGGGGAGCAGCTTGGACCGAGAAAAGTGCCCGAAGGGGTTTGGGGGGGGGTTGGCACTCACAGACTTATAAAGCAACGCGAGTGCCAAGTGGTGCGGCGCGTCGTTTTGGGCGTGTCGATGGGTGCCGGGCCTTGAAAACATGGACTTTTCTTCGACCAAAGGGTTGCGGGTCGCCGACCCTGCGCGGACTTTGCCCCGAAATTTTCGGACAGGTGTTTAAAGTTTA
>CAZAKW010000054.1:0-11853 GCA_964485835.1 uncultured Bacteriovoracaceae bacterium | reverse complement strand
GTCGCGGATTTCAAACTGGATCAGACGCGATTGGTACTCGTTCGTCCATCGATCGGCTTCCACCTTCGAACCTCCGAGGAAGGGCTCCGGAAAACCACCGAGTTGGAATAGCGATTCGACATCTTTTGGGTCGGTGATCCCAAGCTCCTTCACGCTGAAGGGATGCAATCGCAAATAGTGATAACGTCCCTGGAGGGAATCTCCTGCCTTGCGAAAGAGGTCGAGCTTCGCGCTGCCGGTGACGAGAATCTGGTGGGCCGAATGGTGTTCGTCAAACACCCCTTTCAGGTAGTTTTTCCACTTCTTGTATTTATGGATTTCGTCGAAAATCCATAGCTCTTCCGGACCGAATTCCTGGTTTAGAATTCGTCTTCGATCCTTAACCACGTCGTAATTCAGATAAAGGGACGACGGACGAAGCTTCAGGGAAAGCGAAGTCTTTCCTACTTGGCGAGGGCCGCCGAGTAGGACCATTTTCTGACTCAGGTCTTTTTTGAGCTGTGCTTCGAGGTATCGGGTCTCCATATTCAGGGCTCCTGTAAATTCTAGCATACCGTAAAAAATATGCGTGTAAATTACGGTATACTGTAAAAACATGGAATCCCTCTCCGCCCTTCCTGTTGAAACGGCCTCTCATCTCTATGGGAGGCGTTCCATGCTCCAATCCAACTATTCTACTAATTTATATCAGAGATTTAATGCATAGCAAGAAACTATAACCCCACTTGTCGATAAGGACGAACTCGGGTGGCAGGCACTGCCAAGAGCCATTCCGAGGGTGGTTGATTGTTGACTAAAATGATCCATTAATGTTAAACCCTCTCTGCCCGTCAGAGACTTCCGTTAGGAGAATCTTATGAAAACGTCTATCCGCTCTGCGCTTGCGCTGTTGCTTGCTTCCCTTCCATCCGTCGCTACGGCGAATCCGTTTCCAAGCGGTGGCGGCCATAACGGTCCCGACCTAAACGGCGAATCGATTCCGGTTCAGGTGGATCGACTGATCACCAAGGCGGAAGTGGGGGAGAAAATTTTTGGATGTGTTGGCCAGGTCCTCACGGAAATTAGTCAGCAGTTTTACCGATCGTCGGAGGTATCCGTGTTTGCAAGGTCGAGCACGATGTACGACACCGCCCATAACAATAGCATTGGACGAGTCGACGGAAGCTTTTATGCAAACTATCATTTGCCGTTCGTGAATGACTACGTTTCCATTCAGTATGAAGGCTATGTAAAAAACAAGAACACAAGCGAAGCTTTCCTTTCCATTACCTTTGCTAAACCGAATGTTTACTTATCCTTCTCTACCCCCGACTTCCCCTTCGTCCGCTTCGACGCGGAATATGCCGATTCGGTCTACGACGACCTCGGAAATATCGACCACACGAAAGTGAAAGTTTCTAATATTCGGATCTACGCGCCAAAAGAACTTCGGATCGATGAGCCTTTAACCAACACCCAAACCGGACAAAAAACCGCCCTCACGATGAACGTTCGCCAATATGTCGATTGCATCAAGACCTCGATCCAAAACTAAACGGACGATAAAAAAGGCTGACCGCCGCGAGAAATCCGTCCTCGGATTTCTCGCGGCGGTCAGCCTTTTCGTTATCTCCACGCCGAGCGCATACGCCGCGCACGGCCCGCGTCCCATACCAAATTGCGATTTCACCCAAGAACTACAATCTCTCAGCGAAAACCTGCCCGGTCCCGACTCGCCCCGCGCCGAGTGGGCCCGGCACTCCCAGCTTCGCTATCAAGCCGCGCAGCGAGCCGCCGATTCCGTCTTCGCAGCATACCGTTCCGGGAAATGGACCGAAGGTTCTCTCGTCGCGTGCCCCCTCCCCCCTTCCGAATCCCGCGCACTAGAACTCGCTCTCCCCGTCCGATTTTTTGAGCAAACCCTCCTTGGGCTGGAAGGCTCGAACTCGCCCGCCGTTCGGGCGTTCACCCACGAAGTCCGCCGTCGCTCCGAGGGCGAAAACATTCTCGCGTATCGACTCGTCGGCCACCTTCCAGGCGAAACCAATCCCACCGACCGCGCCGGCGGCTACCACCGCGGCCACCAATCGATCTTTATGGATTTCGAACGCATCGAACCTACGCAGTGGACGACGATCTTCGTGCACGAACTTTTGCACGCCCTCGACACGGATCTCCTCGAGGGGATGCGCACGTTCGGCGACCCGGACCTCCGTTCGCAGGTCGAGCGAATCGCAAAGGCGAGCACCTCTTACGACGATCTCTCGAGCGCCGACCGCGCAATTCTGGAAGAATGGATTCTCGCGGGCCTGGATCGCGGCTATCTCGCCGAAGCGCGCGCGTGGGCCGCTACACTTTCGCTATACGAAAAACTAAAAGACGAGGATCTCCAAAACCCGATCGTCTGGCTTGAGGCGATTCGTAAACAAAGACTCGGCCTAGCCGGAAACTCCGAAACTAACTTCCAACTCTTTCTTCGCTACCTAGACCAAAGATTTACGGATCCGCGCGAAGGAATCTTTAGCACTCCGCTGTTGCAAGCCGCGGTCGCCGAAACGCGGGCACGGTTGCGTAGCGGAGAGATCCCCGTTCGTTTAGGGATTCTCTCCGCTTACGAATAATCTACTCCGGCCAAACGAGTTCAAGCTGCTGCTCGGCGGTCAACCGAGGGTGGAACGGATTCTCTTGCGGAATCGCGTTCACGACCTCGCCCGCCGTCGGCAAATCACACGCTTCGTTTTCAAGCGCGGATTCGACGGCGGCCGTCGCCGCGTTCCACGTCGAACCGGAAGATTTTTTCCCCGGAGGCGGCGTCGCTTGTCGTCCGTAGACATACCGATCGAAATCGGCGCCGAGATCCATCCCGCTATAACGCTCAAGCTTCGCCTTAAACGATTCGGTCGTCGTCGTTTGGAACATCGTCGTCTCGTAGTATTCGCGTAGAAACGATTTTAGGCTCTTGCCCTGGGCTTCCATCCTTCCCGCGATCCACTCGAGAAAAGCCGCGCCTTTCGTGTAGGCATCGTCGTCCGTCATCCGGGTCCACTTCGAGTGTCCCGCCATACGCGTCGGCGATCCGGCCGTGCTTCGGGTCGGGTAACCGTCGTCGCGCCAGCTCGACATCGCCTCGTCGATCCATCCCGAGTTTCCTTGGGCCGGCATCACGCCGCGAGCGTTGTAAGAGTGGAAAAGCTCGTGGCCAAGCGCCGAGAGACTCGTCATCGTCGCGCCCGAATACTCCATTCCGCCCATCCCTGCGCCGTAGATCACGAGCTTGGGGTGCGGAAAGGCGCCGTAGTCCGTTTCAAGCTCTGCGAGAATCGAGTGGGTGGCGCTCTCGAAGCGCTCGATTCCGGAAGTCGTATAGATTTCCACTGGGATCTCACGCCCGTCTACCGAGCGGTATTTCGAGAGTTTCGACGGAACCGCGTCCACTGGCATCAGGTGATAAAACATCGACGAAGCGGTGAATGCGCTTGGGAATTCGACTTCAAACGTATTCGGCGCCACCGTCGTCACGACGCCGTTTGCCCGAAGGACGTGTGGGGCGTCGGCGCCGAAGATCTCCACCCGCATCGACATCGCGTAGGAGTCGTATTCGAAACTCGTCGGCAAGTATTGTTCGAGATACTGGCGATCATCGAGATCCGACATCCAAAACGCCGACGCGACTCCCGTAGGCCGGAACGAAACGTTACGCGAAATATCGTGGGTCACTTCGAGGCGGTGCCGGCCCGGGGCTAAAGAAGTCGTGATCACCCGAAATTTCGTCTGCCCGTCGGGGTCGGATACGAGGCTTGACGTCGCATCGACACCGTCCAGACGGAGCGATTTGGATTCCTCCACCAGATCGAAAATCGGGAAACCGGCCTTAGGCATATCGAATTGGATTTCGCTTCGCGCGGAAACCGTCTTCGTCGTGAAGTTATAAATTAAGGAGTACCGAGCCAACTCAAAGTCGACGTACACGGCGTTTCCCGAGCGAAATGGAAAACTAGGCGGCGCTTGCTCGATTCCGGCGAAAGCGGACGCACTCGCTAAAAGAGCCGAGATGCCCATGGCACAAACCGAAAAACTTCTCATAATTTCTCCCAAATTCAGGTCGCGTGGTATCACTCCCAGCGATCGAATCACGGAATTTTGACGGTGTATAGCCGACCCGAATAATACGGGGTTAGAAACCGAACGTTAGCCCGGCGTAATATTCGGGAATTTCGCCGCCATGGTTGTAGAGCAGTTCTATTTCGGAATTCGAGCCGGCTCGAAAATAGACGCCCGCGGAAACCTCTTCCGAGAACTGGGCGGTCGAACCGGTTCCGTAACTCACCGAAAGACCCGCGTATTCGTTAGAAAGACGAACCCCCGGCTTGAACTCGCCATTCTTAAATTCGTGATCGAAAGCGGCGTCCGCGACCAATTCCATCCCGTCCATCAACGCCAAGCCAATCCCGACCCCAGCGCTATCCATTTCGCCTTGCAGACCTTTCGCGGTCGCGCCGATGGTTACAAACTGCGTCGGGCGAAACAGAAGACCCGCGTTAAAATCGGTTCCGTCCGCTTCCTTTATCCCCGTCCGTCCCGAAACACCGATGGCAAGGTTCAGTACGGAAAGATCGAGTGCGAGACCGTAGACCGCCCATCCACGATCCGTCGCCGCTCCGTCGGACATTCGGTAGTCCACGCCCGCGGAAACGGCGAGCGAGCCGTTGCCCGCCAATAAAAGTGCGCGGTAACTCGGATCGGCCATCGGATCCGGGGACCCGGCCTGCAAGGAAAGCCGGGCACCGAGGTTTCCGACCAGACCCGCGGGGTTTGTGAACGTCGCCGTGGAGGCACCGGGCGCCGCAATGCTGCCCGCTACCGGTACGTTGCTTCCAATCCGTGGAACGGCAAGCGCACTGAAAGAAAACAAACCCAAACCTAAAACGAGTACCGGCTTGCTTAGACGTAAGATGAACATTTGGGAGATCTCCGAATTTCCAGAGGGGCGCTGAATTCTATTCTAGGAGCGCGCTGCTCTTTTGGTAGTTTGACTCGAAAATCTTAGAACTCGCACCTCCAAAACCTTGACGCCCATTCGGGGTAGGCGTTCTGAACAGAACGTTAAGTATAATTTAATCCAGAACCTTCAAGCACCTGTTTGAACCGCTCCACCAAAAGGATAAAGTCTTAAGATGACCCTATTGAGCGCCCGGTCGCGGGCTTCTTTTCTCCTCGCCGTGGCGGTGCCCGGCGTTCCGTCGTTCGATTTGCCCGAACTCTACCGGGCGACCGTTGATCGAGCCGACGCGGTCCTCACAACCAGCGAAGAAAAAATCCAAATCGAGGAAACGAAATCCCAAGCCAGCGGAGCACTTTTTCCGAATATCAGCGCTGTAGGAACCCACAATCGCAACGATCGTCCGGCGGCGGGTACCACCGCTTCCTTAGCCCCCGCCTCGCAAACCAACGTTCGACTCTTTGGTCGTCAGACGCTCTTTCGCGGCGGTTCGGAGTACGCGTTTCTCAGCCAAGCCAATCAATTAATCGAAGCCAAAGAAGCGGAACTGGAGGCGAGCCGCCAAAATTATTTCCTCGGCCTTGCGAGCGCCTATTACGATACGTTGCTTCGGCAGGCCGAAGTCAATCACGCCCGCACCGAAGTCGAACTCAACGACGAGCAAATCACGGAACTTCGCGGCCGGGTTAAAATTGGCCGCACTCGCTCAAGCGATCTCTTGACCGTTCAAGCCGCACGCGCGAGTTCCAACGCCCGCCTTCAGTCGGCGGAAAGCGCACTCCGTGCTTCGAAACTCGCGCTGGCGAATCTCGCGCGAATCGCCCCGATATTCGAACTCCGCGAAAATCAAATCGCGTCCATTCCGCTGGAACCGCTGGAAAGTTATCTCCGATCGAGCGCGACTCGGCCGGATTTGATCGCCGCGAGAAAAAATCGCGATGCCGTCGCCAAAGGAATCGCAATCGAGCGTGGCGACCACTTGCCTCTCATCGACGTAAGCGGAAACTATTACCTCAAGCGCGAAGGCTTTAACGCTAATTCGAAATGGGACGCCTCCTTGAACGTGACGCTCCCGCTGTTTGCCGGAGGCGTGATTCAGTCCCAAGTTCGCCAGGCGGCGAGCGCGTTAAAGACCGCAGAGATTCAAACCGGCCTGCTCGAAAGAACGGCCCAAACGGAAATCCGCTCGCTCCACCAAAACCTCGTCGCCGCCGTGGCGGAACTCAAATCCTTTGAAGAAGGCGTTGCGCTTGCCCAGCGCGCGTACCAGCAAATCCGGCGCGATTACCGCTTTGGACTCACGACTAATCTGGACTTGGTAAACGCGCTTCGATCGCTGACCGAAGCGAAGCGCGCCTACGACCAGGCCCGGTACCAAAGACTTTTGGAACGCACCCGACTCGAAATCGGAGCCGGACGCGTTCCGCTAGCAACCTAACTCTTTTCCCGTCCGCCGCCTCTGGAGATCAACACCGTGTGGAATTCCCTACCCTCAATCTCGATTCGTAATCCGGTCTTCGCCTGGATGCTGATGTCCTCCCTCATTATTTTCGGGGCGATCAGCTTCACGCGAATGGGGATCAGCCAGCTCCCGGACGTTGATTTTCCGGTGATCAATGTCTCGGTCACGCTTGAGGGCGCCGCACCCGAGGTCGTGGAAAGCACGGTGATCGATGTTCTCGAGGGCCAGCTCACCACCGTCGAAGGCGTTAAGTCGATTACCTCAACCGCCCGAACGGGGCGAGGCAACATCACCCTCGAATTCGACATTGGCAAAGACCTCGATATCGCGCTTCAAGACGTACAAGCCCGCGTCTCCGCGGCCCAGCGCCGACTCCCTGCCGACGTGGAACCGCCCTCGGTGTCTAAAACCAATCCCGAGGACCAACCGATTCTTTGGATCGGCGTCACGACCACGACGATGTCGATGCGGGACTTCAATATTTACGTGCGCGACAATATTCGCGACCAATTCACGACGATCCCCGGCGTCGGCGAAGTCTTCATGGGAGGATTCGTCGAGCCCGCGCTGCGGGTCTGGGTCGATCCGAACAAACTCAATCGCTACGCCCTCACGGTCAACGACATCCTGGGCACGATCGCTTCCGAACATACCGAGCCGCCGTCCGGGTTTTTAGACAGTGGCAACCAGGAACTCAACGTACGGACGATGGGCGAAGCCGCGACGGTCGAAGAGTTTAAAAACCTTCGGATTAACACCCGCGGCGGAACGCCTAATTTTCTTCCTTTGAAAATCGGCGACGTAACGCGGATCGAGCCAGGCACCCTCGATATCCGACGCCTTTCTCGCGTCAGCGGCGTCACCTCGATCGGTCTTGGGATTCGCAAACAGCGCGGCGCTAACGCCGTTGAGGCCGCCGACGGAGCGCTTGCGAAGATGGAGCAAGTCCGAAAGAACCTTCCGCCGGGCATCGAAATCCGGCCGGTTTTCGATTCGACCGTCTTTATCCGAGAAGCCGTGCACGAACTGAATTTCACGCTCGTCATCTCCGCGATCTTAACGTCGTTCGTGATCATGTTCTTTTTGGGTTCGATCGCCAACACCGTCAACGTCTTGCTCGCGATCCCCACCTCGATCGTCGGAACGTTCATCGTCCTTTATTTCTCGGGTTTCACCCTCAACACCTTCACCCTTCTCGCGCTGTCGCTTGCGATCGGAATCGTGGTCGACGACGCGATCATGGTCCTGGAAAACATCACCCGCCACCAGGACATGGGAAAGCCGCCCAAAAAGGCTGCCCTCGACGGAGCGAACGAAATTTTCTTCGCCGCCATGGCGGCCAGCATTTCGATCGTGGCGATTTTCCTGCCGGTCGCTTTCATGAAGGGCATCATCGGGAAATTCTTTCTCCAGTTCGGAGTGACGATGACAGCGGCCGTAATGCTGTCGCTGGTCGAAGCGCTCACCCTGACTCCGATGCGGGCCGCGAACTTCAGCGGACGGCAGGCGAGAAAGCCCCGAATCACCCAAGGCGTCGACTGGGTGATGGCTTGGTTAAATCGTGGATACCAGCGCGCTTTGCTCGTTTTACTCAATCACCGCTGGAAAGTGGTGACCGGTGCGCTTTTGATTTTCGTCGCCTCGCTTGGGATCACCAAACTCCTCAAGCGCGAGTTTCTACCCGCAGAAGACCAGTCCCGGTTTATGATCCGGTACACCGCTCCGATCGGCTCATCGCTTGGAAATACGAATGAGAAAATCCTGATGGCGGAAAAGATCCTGAAGGAGATCCCCGAAGTTTCGGTGTTTTTCAGTGCGGTCGGAGGTTTCGGCGGCGGCGAAGTGAATACCGGAATGTCTTTCGTCACGCTCCACCCCAAAGACAAACGGGAGCGAGGGCAAGCGGCCGTGATGGACGATGTCCGAAATCGTCTTAAAGCCATTCCGGATCTTCGCTCGGCGGCCCAGGATTTGACCAGCCGGGGGTTCTCGACGGGTCGCGGATATCCCGTCGAATTCTCGATTCAAGGTCCCGACTGGGACGTGCTTGCGGACGCGAGCGAAAAAATCCAGGCCGATATGGAAAAAACGAATTCGATGATCGACGTCGATACGGATTATCTCAAGGGGATGCCGGAACTTCGCATCACGCCCGATCGCACGAAAGCCGCCAATCGCGGCGTAAGCATCGAGCAAGTCGGCCAGACGATTAATGCCCTGATCGGTGGCGCGCTTGCAGGCTATTATTCCGAAGGAGGACGCCGAAACGAAATCCGGGTCAAACTCGACGAGGCGGACGAAAGGCCTTATTCGCAGAAACTCGCTTCGCTGAATATTCGAAACAACCGTGGCGAACTGGTTCCGCTACGCGACGTGGTCGAACTTAAAGAAACGGCGAGCCTTCAACAAATCACCCGGAAGGACCGCCAGCGAGCGGTAACGATCTTCGCGAACGTCCGCACGGGCGCGGACCAAGCGGCCGCGCTTCGCGATGCCGAGAGCATCGCGAGAAAGCATTTGCCGGAGGGTTATCGATTCGTGACGAGCGGATCTTCGCAAAGTTTTCAAGAATCGTTTGTGAGTTTGATCGTGGCGCTTCTCTTGGGCATCTTGGTCGCTTATATGGTGCTGGGTTCCCAGTTCAATAGTTTCATCGATCCCGTCACCGTCTTGATCGCGCTGCCCTTTTCCCTCTCGGGCGCGTTTCTCACGCTCTGGCTGACTGGGAAATCCCTGAATCTTTATTCGATGATCGGGATTCTGCTTCTGATGGGGATTGTGAAGAAAAATTCGATTCTCCTCGTTGAATTTACGAACCACGTTCGCGACCGAGGAGAAACGGACGTCAACAAAGCGCTGATGGAAGCGTGCCCCAACCGTTTACGACCGATCATCATGACATCGATGGCGACGATCGTCGGCGCGATCCCAGCCGCGGTTTCCTTCGGCCCGGGATCCGAGTCTCGCGAGCCGATGGCGCTGGCCGTGATCGGAGGCGTGATGCTTTCCACCTTCCTCACGCTTTTTGTCGTCCCGTGCTTCTACAGTCTTTTCGCGGCGAAACGTCGGGAGACGTTAACTCGAGAAGACGTCGCTATCTCACAACCCGGGACCGCAGACGCTTAAGTGCGACTTGGCAAGACTCTTCGCCCGGCTCGTGCTTGAGCGCGTTTTCGAATTCTCGAATTGCGCGCAGGCTATTTCCTTGGGCGGAAAAAACCCGGCCTAGATTCATATAGGGATAGTGGCGAGACTCGTACCGCGCGGCCTTTTTCGCTCTTTCGAACCAAAAAATCGCTTCTTCGAGTTTTCCCTGGCTGACCAGGTAGGAGCCGATGTCGTTATAGGAGTTTCCGTAATCCGCATCGATCTCGATTGCCTTGAGGCATTCTTGGATCGCAAGGTCGTAGCGGTGGTGGGCGCCGTAGGCCCAACCCAAAAAAGCGTGGGCTTCCGCGGTCGGGCAAATTCGGATCGACTTCGCGTAGATCGGAATCGCGCGAGCGGTTTCGCCTTTCGAGTGGAGGGCTTGCGCATCTGCACAAACGGTAAGCGCGCGGCGTTTCAAGAAACCGCAACGCAGGCCGGGCCGCAGAGGGATTGGCGAACCCGTACTCCGTTCCAGGTCGACGTTCGACTGCACACTTAACCCATCAACTGCGGGCAATTCCACCTTGGCCATCCGAGGCCCCCCATATCCGAGAAAACCCTTATCCATGGATTCCCCCCCTTCGATAGAGATCGAATCACAGGATCAATCCCGGGTACAAGCCCCTTCGCTTTTTCTCGTTCCGGAGTGCGTATATGGCTTCTCGTTGTCAGGGGAGATGCATGCGCGCATATCAGAAGAGAGGGAAAGAGCCGTCTGACGGCGGGCAATGCCCCCCGGGTCACTTAACACCCGTCAAATCTTTAGACAGTTCAAGCGCGCAAGAACTTTACAACTCTTTGTTTTAAAGGGGTTTTTTCAGACCTGGTCTTGATTTTCGCTGGCATCCCGCTTGCTCTTACTAGTCTCGAGAGACTGATCTTTGTGACTAGAGGAGTTGTTATGAAAAAGAATTCGAATCTGATGCTTTTATCGATGGCTGCGTTTTTCGCGCTGAGCTCTGCGGCGGTGGCGGGCAATCGTGATGTTCCTGGATTGAAAGAAATAAAGAAGGTTGAAAAAGATCTCAAGAACGCTCGCCACAAAATCGTTAAAAAGAGCGAGAAAGCAGACAAGATCTGGGCGAACGGAGCGGGACAACCTCGGCTCGATAAAAAAGAACGCAAGATCGAGGCAGCCGAATCTGCAGAAATTTACTATGCTCAACAACGCGACGCTTTGATCGCGGCGAACCCGCATCTTAGACCATTCGCGGAAAGCACGACACCGGCGCATCGCCATTCGAAACCCTACTACGACTATGGATCCAATGGCGAAGCTTCGGCCGCATCCGCAGGCGGGGTCACCTATGTCGATGGCCAAGCGATTCGCGACGAAGACTGGGATATTCCTGTCGGTACCGAATACGCCCAAGGCGCTGGGCAAGGCACCAAGCCTAACGGCGCCGGCCAAGGCACCAAACCAAACGGTGCTGGTCAAGGCACCAAACCAAACGGCGCCGGCCAAGGCACCAAACCAAACGGTGCTGGTCAAGGCACCAAGCCTAACGGCGCCGGCCAAGGCTCTATGTCAAAGTGTCCTCCGGCATCAAAGTGCGGCAGTCCCGAAACCAATCCGAACGGTCCCGGCACTCCTGAAACCAATCCGAACGGTCCCGGTACTCCTAGCACCAACCCGAACGGTCCTGGCACTCCTGGCACCAATCCGAACGGTCCTGGTACTCCTGGCACCAATCCGAACGGTCCTGGTACTCCTGGCGATCGCCAGAAAGACGAAGACGATAAGAAGAAAGTGACACCTCCGGTGAAACAACCACCGGTTGGCGAGCGTACAGAAAAAGTGACACCTCCGGTGAAACAACCACCAGTTGGCGAACGTAAAGATAAAGTGACACCTCCGGTGAAACAACCACCAGTCGGCGAACGTCAAAAAGAGGAAGAAAAGAAAGACAAAGACCCAGTTGCGGACGTCTGCGAGATCTTTGTTTGCCTGCCGGAAGTGGTGGTCGAAGATACAGCAATCGAACCCGAGCCTACCGTCGAGCCCGAAAAGGAAATTCTCCTGCTTGGGGCTGGAACCTTCGAATTTCGTAAGAAAACGAAAGAATCCGGAAAGATTCGATACGAGAGCGAATTCGCGGTTGATCGTCACGGTCCCACTAGCGCTAATTTTTGGAAGGTCTTTAAGTCCAAAAATAAGAAATCGGAAACAACCTCCGCACGTGGCACTTACTCGATCGTCAGCGTGAACGGCACAACCGCCGTAATGCTCGGGACCGAGGTTCCACACGGATCGGACATCTCC
>CAZAKW010000053.1:0-11863 GCA_964485835.1 uncultured Bacteriovoracaceae bacterium | reverse complement strand
CCCCGGCAGAGCTTGCGCCTGCGTTCCAGGACGTTCGATTCTGGCCCGTGTATTACCACGCTTTAAAAGAGGTCGTCCTTTTAGAGGGCGGAGAGCCAACGTTGGCCCGCAATACGTCTCCACTTGAAACCTTTGCCCCCTCGGTGGGGAATCACGTCGTTTTCCGAGTCGAGCCTAAAGCGAAAGAATGGAAACGATTTCAAATCCTCGGCGAAATCACCGGCTCCCAACCGGGGTCCGGACTTGAGTTTCGCCTGCTCGACGAATCCTCCGGGAAATCGAAACGTCTCCTCCAGGATTTGCAGTGGTCGGTTTCCGTGCGCGAAGCGACGGAAGCCGAGCGCCAAGCCGGTCACCGTTCCTACGTCCGAGGAGAAGCTTCGGCCACCACTCGTAACGGACGGGCGCGCTTTTTCGGTCGCATCGCGGAGAAAATTCTGATGAATCAGATGTACCAAATCGATTTGGTCCGACTCGCGAATTTTACGGAAAACCAGGAAAGCTGGGCGAAGGACTACGCTCCGGTGTACCGTTAATTCGGGCGGCTCTCAGGGCAATTGCAGTTTCCGCGGTCGGTCCTTTCGGCTAGACTGCTAAGAATGGCACTTGAGTCGGATTGGATTGGCGAGACCCTGAATATAAAGCCACGATTCGCGCGACGCTATTCCGGCGTCACCACCGACTCGCGCCAAGCGGTTCCCGGGACGGTTTTCGTCGCGATCCCAGGCGAAACCTTTGATGGGCACGATTTTATCGTTGCTGCTATTCAAGCTGGCGCTGAAGCGATTTTGGCTACCACCGGACGAATTCCTCCGAACCTCCCGGCCAATGTAGAAATTTTTTCGGTGAAAGACTCCCTCGAGGGTTACCGTACCCTCGCCCAAGCTTGGCGCCGGGAAGCGTGGGCAAAACAACGACCAAAGGGCTCTTAAGCGCGATCCTCCGCGGACGCTACCGCGAGGTCGCAGCAACCGTAGGTTCACAAAATGGTTACGTGGGAATTCCGATGACCCTGCTTTCGGTTTCGGAAACCGCGGATGCCGCAGTCATTGAAGTCGGCATCGACGAGCCCGGAGCGATGCTAAAACATATCGACCTCGTCCAACCGACCCACTCTCTTTTGACCGCGATTGGGCCCGAGCACCTTGAAAAATTAAACGATCTTGAAACCGTGGCCCGTGAGGAAGGACTTGCGCTCCGACTTCCGGCGGAAAAAGGGGCGACGATCGTCGCTCGCCTCGACGATCCGTGGATTGAAAAATCGATCGCTGGAATCGCATCGGAAACGAATATTTGGACCTGCGCGATGGGCACGGGTATCGAAGGGAAAAAGGCCCTTCTGGACAAGGCGGTTCGCGGAGAATACGACGCCGACCGGCAGATTCTCCGAGTCGCCCTTCCGATCGGGTCGGTCTACGAATTGAACATGCCGGTCCCGGGCGCCCACAACGCGGGGAACCTCCTCGTAGCGGTGACGATGGCGACCGCGCTCGGTCTCTCACCGATTGAGATCCAACGCGGGCTTGCGAGCTATGACGGCGGCGCGAACGGTCGATCGGAGCTTCAAGTATTGCCAGGAAACACGCTGGTCGTCTGCGACTACTATAACGCGAATCCAAGCTCCGTGGTCGCAGGCCTGGACCTTCTCGACTCGACCGCGCGGCGTTTCGGTTCCGGTAAGAAAATCGCCGTCCTCGGCGACATGCTCGAACTAGGTGCCGAAGAAGAACGTTTCCATCGCGATCTCGCAAAAACCGTATTGTCCGCGAAGGTCGATCTCTTACTTCTCTACGGCGATCGAATGCGGTGGTTGTTCGAAGAGCTGAAAAAAACGTCCGCTTCTATCCAAGTAGGACACTTCCGCAGCCACCAAGATCTTTCGGAGACGCTACTCAAAGAGATGCGTCCTGGAGATGCGCTTTTGATCAAGGGCTCGCGCGGAATGAAAATGGAGACGGTCTGGGAAAGCGTCGCGCCGAAATTAAGACAGGAAGCCGACGTATGAGCGACGGGACTCGTCGTGCGCAGATTCTGGAGCCCACCGAGGAGAATATCCGGCTCGCGGCTCGCGTGCTTAAACAAGGCGGGCTCGTGGCGATCCCCACCGAAACAGTCTACGGATTGGCCGCGAACGCGTTTGATGCGGAAGCTCTTTCTAAAATCTATTTGACGAAAGAACGTCCGACGTTCGACCCGTTGATCGTCCATATCGCTCCGGAAAAAGCGTCGCTTGCCGAACTGATGCGCGAACAGTTGATTTACCCGCATGATCTCTCCGATTTGGCTGTGAAACGTATCGACCGGCTGATCCGCGAGTTTTGGCCGGGGCCCCTGACGCTCGTTCTGCCGAAAAGCGATCTCGTGCCCGATTTGGCGACGAGTGGGCTTGAGACGGTCGCAATCCGTGCCCCCCACCATCCCGTCGCGCGCGCGCTGATCCGCGAACTGGGCCTCGGTCTTTGCGCGCCGAGCGCGAATCGTTTCGGACGAATCAGCCCGACTTCGAGCGCAGATGTCCTGGAGGAACTGGGCGACCGCATCGATTTTATTCTCGAGGGGGGACCGTGCGAGATCGGCCTGGAATCGACGATCCTTCGGATCACTGAAGACGGCGAGCCCGTATTGCTTCGACCCGGCATCATCGCCCGAGAAACGATCGCCGACTTATTGGGGACGCGGGTGTTTGACGCCGCGGAAATTTCTTCCGACGAGGGCGCCGCCCAAATCGCGCCGGGCAGACTCGCGTCTCATTATGCCCCCGGAAAACCTTTCTCGATCCTACCCGCACGCGTGTCGCAGCTGATGAGTCCTCCGCCGATCGGAGCCTTGTCGGCGAAAGCCTCCGGGCAGCCCGCGATTAAAAAAATCGGCCTGCTCGCCAGTTTTGGAAAAGCGAGCGACGCTGCCGAAACGCTCTCCGAAATCTTTGAGATTCCGGTGATCGTGGAGGTGCTTTCCGAAAAAGGAGACTGGTCCGAAGCGGCCCGCACGCTCTTTCGGAAGATTCGGGCGCTTGATGCTTCCGATGCGGATCTTCTCGTCGCCGAACCGATCCCTCAAGAGGCGATCGACGGGTCAGGAATCGCCTATGCGATCGCGGATCGTCTACGCCGTGCGACCGGCCCGCACGCTTGAAATCGCCTGCGCCCACCGGATTCCGAGCCAAACCGCTACGACGGTGAGGCCTGTCGCCAGACCGATCCAAATTCCTTCCACGCCTAAACCCCGAACCTGGTCCTGGAAGCCGAACCCAAGCAGTATCCCCAAGGGTAACCCCACCAACCAGTGGCCAACGCCGTTTGCGATCGCGGCGGAAACCGTATTGCCGAGGCCGCGCAACGCACCCGTGGCGATGGCTTGCACGCCGTCTGAGATCTGGAATAAAGCGGCCACGAAAAGGAGTTTCTTCGCGGCCTCGATCACCGCGGCGTCGCGGGTATAAATTCCCATCGCGGCGTCGGCGAAGACGATGAGCAGGCCCGATGATACGACGGCGAAACCCAGCCCTAAAGCGAGAGCCGAATATCCCGTGCGTTTTGCACGGGCCCAATCTTCCGCGCCGTAGGCTTGGCCGACGAGCGAACCCGCCGCCGAACCGATCCCCAGCGGAATCATGAAAAGCATCGACGCCGTATTCAAGACGATTTGGTGGGCCGCGAGATCAATCGAGGAGAACATCGCGGCCATCGCCGTCGAAAGCGAGAAGACGCCGACCTCGAGCAGCATCTGCGCAGACGCCGGACCGCCGAGTCGAACGACTTGGGCGAAGAGCGCGCGTTCGAAACCGAACGCAAACGAAAGGCCGGCGCGGAAATGGCGCCACACGACGTACCCCACCAGCGCCGCCGCCATTGCGAAACGACCGATGACGGTGGCCAGCGCAAGCCCGTCGTATCCGTATTCCGGAAATCCGAACCGGCCTTCCATAAAGCCCGCTGACAGGACGTAATTGAGAATATTTGCCAAAACCAACACCACGAACGTCGGAATCGCGATTGCCTGGGCTTGAAGATAGGACTTCGCGGCGTTGAAAAGAAAGACCGGAAAAAAACTGATCGCGGTGGCGACAAGGTATCGGCGCGCGTAGGGCACCACTTCGGGGTTTAGACCGAAACGATCCAAGAAATAGGCGGCCAGGAGGATAGCGGCCATGGCTGGGACCGAAATCAAAGCCGCAAGTCTCACTCCCTGGACGAAAAGGCGCCAAGCCCGTCCGCGGTCCTCTTCCCCGATCGCCTGGGCGATCGGAAAATCCAGACCCCAGATCATCCCGATGCCGACGGTCATCACCCAGGAAAAGATCGAATTTCCAAGCCCGAGCCCACCCAGCGCTGCCGGCCCTAACTGGCCCACGAAGAGGAGATCGACCAATCCCATCAGCATCAAGCCTAGGAACATGGCGGAGGTGGGCACAGAGAGTTTAAGGAGGGCTTTCATTGAGAATCCGCACAGACTAGCAGAAAAAAAAAGCCCGGTGCACCCTATGCACCGGGCTTTTTTGAGTTGGCCGCCCGAACCCCTAGTTCAAGGCCGCAAACTGCAAAGCTTGATCACGGGATACCCCAAGCCCAACGAGATTGGAAATGCATTATCGAGTCCATAGTGATCTATTTTTTAGATGGGACTTCTTTTTCTCGACCGCCGCTGGTTCTTCACTGCCTTTGCGGGGCTCGGCGTAGGCGCGCGACGGGTCGATTGGCTCCGAATAAGGTTGGTCCCAAACGGTCTGGAAAATTCGACTGCCGATCCGGGCAAGGTCCGGGCGACTAACCAGGATCTCGACGTTTCGAGTGCCGTAGAAATAACCCCGAGACCAATTACTCGTGCCGATCCAAAGCGCTCGGTCGTCGACGACCATTTGTTTGGTGTGGATCACCCTGGCGTAGGGAATAAAACCGCGCGTCCCTTCGGGAATCGTACAAATCCGGACTTCGAAGTTCGGCACCATCGAAAGAGACTTCAAGGAGTCGATGGATTTTTTTGCGGTATTCCAGTGCGAAACGAGAAGCTGGACCTTCACTCCGCGCGCCGCCGCCGCTCGAAGCGCGGAGTCGATTTCAAGCCATGGACCCTCGCTCGAATGGCTCGTCGTCGAATATTCCAACAATTGGATTCGGAGGCGGTGTTTAGCGTTCCGAATGGAATCCAAAAGCTTCGGTAAAGTCGCCTCGATTCCCTCCGGGTTGAGGGCTGCCGGACTCGCGAACAATTCCACGTCTCCAACGGGTTCGTATAGAAAAGGGGCATACGACGGTCGAACGCCCGTCGTGGCGATTTCCCAGTCATGGTCGAAAATACGTTTCAATTTCAACGCCAAAAACTCGTCCTCGATCAAAAGCCCGGTTTCGTGGATCTGATCCAACGACCGCCAGTCGAAGTTCTGGCTACCGACGAATACTTCGCTCGAATCCACGATCCAATACTTCGCATGCAAAATTCCGCCGGTGTGCGGCTTTAAATCCAATACTTCAACGCGAACACCGGGAATCTCGCGGACGGCCGCCAAAGCGACGGGATCCTCGTCGATCATGTTCTTGGAGAGCAGAAAACGGATCTCCACTCCGCGCGCGCCGGCTTGGCGAAGCGCCACGATCACCTTTTCGATCCCTTCGCCTGGATGGGAAGAAAGATACATCTGGGCAACGTCGATCGAGCGTTTCGCACGACCGATCATCGACAACCACACGTCCAAAGCATGGGGGAGTTCGGCTTGAGCCAGTGCCGTTTCTACGGGAACCGACTGGACGACGGTGACTTTGGGGGTATTGGCCAGTGCGGCCTCGGACGAAACACCCAATAAAACCGCGAGTAAACTACCGAAGATCCGCCGTGTTTTATCCATGGCCGACGAGATACGCGGAAGGCCAGGCGAGTTCAAGCAAAGAACGCCTTTTAAAGCTCGCCGCAAGCTCCTATGCTCCCACCATGGCCCATCCTTCGACTTTATATCGCTTTCGCATCGACGTTTCGGACGTCGATCGGGGCGTTTACGAAAGCATCGACATCCGGGTCGCGATGCACCCGTCGGAAACGACCGCGTTTCTCCTAACCCGCGTGCTCGCCTACGTGCTCAATTTAGAAGCAGGGTTGGAATTTTCCGCCGAGGGCCTGGCCGCTCCGGACGAACCCGCGATTCGGCGAGTGGGAGCGCAAGGCGCGCTCGACCTTTGGATCGAGATCGGCAATCCGAGCGCGCGTAAACTCCACAAGGCCGCGAAATCTTCGTCTCGCGTGAAAGTTTACACCTACAAAGACCCGAACGTTTTACTCCAGGAAATCCACGGCGAAAAAGTCTACCACGCGGAACGAATCGAGATCTTCGCCATTCCCCCGAAATTTCTCGACCGTCTCGCCACGACGCTGGGACGAGACAACCCGTGGAGCGTGCTCCGATCTGATTCGACGTTGTCCGTGAGTACGGGCGAATTTTCGGAATCGTTCGAGCTAAGTCGAATACCGAGCCTTCCGCCGGTTCGATAGTCGTTCCATCCCGGCTTGAAAACTATCCAAGACGGCAAAGGCCGCTGGCAGCGAGAAAATCGTCAAAATCGATCCCACGACCAGGCCCCAACCCAATGCCATGGCGATGGGAACGACGAATTTATCGATTCCGCCGATTCCGTACGCCGTCGGCATCAATCCGCAGACCGTCGTGAAGGTCGTCAGAAAAATGGGTCTGAGTCGCGTCGACGCCGCGGAGACGATGCTGTCGATCCCCGCTTCTCCCTCCTCTCGGTGTTGATTGACCGCATCGATAAAGACGATCGCGTTGTTCACGATCACTCCTGCGAGCGCCACTACGCCGAGCATTCCCATAAAGCTCAATGGCATGCCGTGGAGGAAAAAAGCCCAGATCACTCCCATGATCCCAAAGGGAATAGAGACCAGAACGAGCAGAGGCTGCAAGATCGATCCGAACGTCAAGATCAGGATGAAGAGAATTCCAAGCGCCGCGACGGCGAAGGCGCGAATCAACGACGCCATCGACTCGCGAGTGTCTTCGTCCTCTCCTCCGAAAGCAAAGGTGAGGGTCGGATACTTTTTTTCAAGTTCCGGAAAGAACTTCGCGATTTCGGCGCTAATCCCCGTCGCCGAGTTTTTATCGGTATCGATCTCCCCGATCACCCGGACTTCGCGTTCGTTATTCTCGTGCTCGTAAATCGAGACGCCTTGGCTGGATTTAAAGGACGCCACTCGTTTTAACGGAACAAGATTTCCTTGGGCGTTGGGTACGAAGATCTGGTTGAGCGAATCCACGTCCGTACGCGCGGCCTTAGGGAACGAAACTCGCACGTCGACTTCGTCGTCCAGACTTCGAATCGAGGTCGCGACGATTCCGTCAAACGCCGCCCTTACGGTACTCCCGACTTGGGCAACAGAGAGTTGGGCCGCTTTGGCTTCGTTTCCGTTGACCACGATCTGGACTTCTTCTTTGCCTTCCGTATAGGTATTTTCGACGTCCAAGGATCCGGGAATTTTCTTCACGAGCGCCTCAAGCTCTTTCACCGCAGGCAAAATCGTCTCAAATTCGTTTCCTCGGACGGCTACGCTAATCGGTTTGCCGACGGGCGGTCCGCCGCCCGCGCGTTGAAACGTCAAGGATACGATTCCTTCGGGTTTGATCACCTCTTTCTTCAAAGCGTCGATCACTTCCGCCGCCGACCGTTCTCGATTTTCCTCGGGATGGAGGTATACCGCGATTTGACCAACGTGGCTGCCCCGTTTGGTATTCGGATCGTTCGGATCGTCCTGCTGGATCCCGACGAACGTCACGAAATCTTTTAACTCGTTCTTTGGAAGCTCTTGAATCTTCTTTTCGATATCCATCAGGTACTTTTCGGTCGTTTCGAGGCTCGCGCTCGTGGGCGCGGTCATCCGGACGAAGAAAATTTCGATCCCTTCCGGCGGAAAGAGCACGAACCGCATCGCGGTCGACGCAAGCCCGATGCTGGCCACGAAAAGAAGAAACGTGGCGCCCACGGTCTTCCACTTATGGGTGACCAGCACCCGAAGCACGCGGGTGTATTTCGGCGTAATTCTATGGTCCCAGAAAATCTTGAACCGCTCTCCGACGCCGGAAATCCCCTTGATTTCCTCCGGCTTGAGAGGAAGCAAGTCGCGCGGACGCACGAAATGGGCGATGTGCTGAGGGAGGATGATAAACGCTTCGAAAAGCGAGGCGATCAGCGCAAGGATCACGCCGATCGGGATCTGTCGCACGAACTTACCGAAAATCCCGCTCATAAAAAGCATCGGCAGGAACGCGACGATCGTCGTCATTACCGAAGCAGTAACGGCCTTCCAAATCTGCTGGGTCCCTTTGATCGCGGCTTCTTCGGGCGATTCGCCGTTTTCGATACGACGAGCGGCGGAATCCATGACGACGATCGCGTCGTCGATCAACATCCCGGACACGATGATGAACCCGAGAAGGGAAATCAGGTTCAAGCTCATGTCGAACTGGTTGAACAGAATCATCCCGCCTAGGAACGAAAACGGAATTCCCAGGGAAACCAGGAGCGCGATGCGGACCCTGAGGATCAAAGTCAGGACCAGAAAAACCAGCGCGAGCCCGACCATCAAGTTGCCCGACAGAACGCCGATCCGGCGATCGATGTATTCCGAAAGATCGTTGACCAGCGAATACTGGAGGCCTTGCGTTTGAAGGCGTTGGCCGTGTTTCTCCATGTATTCCCGAACGGTGCCTACGACTTGGATCGCGTCCGACCGTTCCTTTTTCAAGACCGTCAGACTAATCGAAGAATCCCCGTTCGTTCGACTGAGAACTTTCGCCTTCTCAAGCCCGTATTTTACCGTGGCGACGTCCGAGACACGGATCGGCCGGCCGAATTCGTTGGCGCGAATCACCGTCTTCGCGACGTCTTCGGCGTTTTTAAATTCGCCGATCGTCCGGACGAGCTTCTCCTTTTCGGATAACGAGATTTCCTTCACTTCTAAAGTGCCCGCGGGAATCGTGACGTTTTCGCCCGAAAGCGATTGGACGACTTCGTCCAGTGACAACCGATACCGGGAAAGCTTCGCCGGATCCGCCTCGACTTTGACTTCGAGCGCCCGAATTCCCTGGGCAGCAACTCTCGCGACTCCCGGAAGTTTTTCGAGCTCCTTCTCTAAATCTCGCGCGGCTCTCCGAAACGCGACCGGATCGACGCTCTGGGTGCGAAGCGAAACTTCGATGATCGGCGTGAGATTCGATTTGATCGCGATCACTTTCGGATCGTCTTCGACTCCGTCCGGCAGATCGAATTGGTCGACGACGTCCTGAACGTCGGCCTTGGCCTCCGCTTCGGTCGTTTGATCGGGATCGAGCTGGATGATGATCTCGCTCATGCCCTCGACGGACACCGATCGAAGCTTCTTAATTCCGTCGACTTCCCGAAGATCTTGTTCGAGCGGATTGGTTAAAAGCTTTTCGACCTCCTCCGGCGACGCGCCCGGAAAGATCGACGTGATCGTCAGGATATCGAAATTGACGTTTGGGAACGCATCCCGACGGATCATCAACGTCGCCGCTAATCCAACCGCCAACACGAAAATCGTGAGGAGGTTCCCGAAAAGTTTCTGTTTGACGAAATAGGCGATCAACGAGTTCATGGCTGGCTTCCCGACGCGACCTTCACCAAGCCGCCTTCAATCGCCAAGACTCGCCAAGCGGCGAGACGGCGGTCAATTTCACGTTGCGCAAGATTTCGTTCGGCGACGACACGGTCGTCGGAAGCGATCACGACCTGGGTCAACGCCGACCGACCGATTCGAAAACGCCGTTCTTCCAAGCGAAGACGTTCGGATTGAAACTTAAAGATCTGCTCGCTCCGAACGAAGGCTTCCTCTTTTTGTTCAAGCTCCAGACACCGATTGGTGGCCAGAACCGCCTCTTGGTCTCGCTGTTGGTCGGCGAACGCCCGGGAACGGATTGCCGCGGTCGCCGCGTTCAACGCGTCTCCTTCGGTCGCCGAAACGCCGAGTGGAATTTGCGCGGAGAGTTCCACGCTCCATGCAGGATACGTCCGCTGCGCGGCCGTTTTCCAGGTCTCCGATCGCGAAAGGGCGTCGATTCCGTTGGATGCGTACGACCCGGCGACGACGACGTCGAACCCGCTCTGGGCTTTCAAGCTTTGGGCGCTCGCCTCGGATGCGCGCGCGTTCAGCTCCGCAAGCTTCGTAGCAAGAGAAACTTTCGCCCCCCCGTTCGGAGCGACGTAACCCTGGCAGCGCGCCTTCGCGGCGCTAATGGGCGAATCAAGATCCACTGGAATCGAAATCGGATCCACCGCGAGCAGCTCTTGCGGGAGTCCGAGAGAGATCACCAAGGTTCGCCAAATGTCTCCGAGAATGCGGACCGACTCCTCGAGTTGGGTCTTGGCTGATTTCGCCGACGCATCGGACTGGAGCACGTCCGGACGTTCGGCGGTTCCTCGGTTCGCTTTGATGCGCGTAATTTCGAGCAGGTCGTTTCGGTTTTTGAGATTGTTCTCCGCCGCCCGCACGTCCGCTTGAGCAAGCCACGCTTGATAATAAGCGGAAACGACTTCAAAGGTCGCGTCGTCCATCGAAGTTTCGTAGGCCAGCGACGCTGCTTCCCGTCCGGCCTCGCCCGAAAGAAGCCGAAGCCGATCGGTTCCTTTCCATAAGCCCTGGAGCAAGCTCTGGCGCGCCGTGAACACGGCCCGGGTTTCGTAATATTGAAACTCCGGAATGGTCGGAAACCCGAGCGCCGTATTCCCATGCTGAATCTCGGCAGTGAAACGCGTTCCGGTTAACGCAACTCCCTGTTCGAAGCCGGTAAAGTAAATCGTCGCTACTTGGTGATTCGGGGCAAAGGCGTTCGAAGGCTGCGTTTGATCGTCAAGCTTACGCACTCCCAACGTCAGTCGTGGAGCAAGCGGTCCGCGCGCTTGGAGCAGCGCCGCCTCGATCGACAGCGCATCTGCCTCCGCGGACCGATACACGTAAGAGGTTTGCTTCGCAGCCCCTAAAACGAATGGAAGAGTCAACCGGCCTTGAGGAGGTAGGGCGGCGCGGGCTGACGTGAGTCCGATAGAAGTGAACAGGCCAAAAAAGAACAACGGGAAACAAAAAAACGGCATGGTTGGGAGGATCCCTTGTGGATGGAAAGCCCCTCAACCTAGCCTCTGAAAGATGAAAAGACAATGATGGGATCCGGCTATTGTGGATCGAGCGGTGAGGTACACGTCCACTCGGATCGGGCGGAGTTACCGACTTCGACGATCGCGGTATAAGTCGGAGCGAAAAGACCGATGGAGCCACTTCGTGGATTTTCCAAGACCGAAATCGAAACGAATTCGCCCTGGCTCGTTCGCCCCGCAAAACTCAATTCGACAGCGGAGCGGGTTTCGAAAACTTCCGCACTCCAAAGGGGCCGAGTCGTATCGTTTACGAAATCGATGGCGTCAGCTTTCGCTTGATAACCTCCACCGTTCCCTGGACCCGAGAGCACAAAAATATTTCTTTCTTCAGGGATTCCTATCGCCGACGCTACGGACCAGCATTCGTAAACCACCGGCATCTCCGCGAAGGCAGGAGCGGAAGCGAAGATAAGGCCAAAATGCAGGGCACTTTTTACAAATAAGTTCATAATTCCTCGGATGGATCTTAAGCGTGTTACGCGATGGCCCATCACCTATCGCGATGCGTCGACTCATGCAACCCTAATTCTGATAGCGCGGATCAGCCTGAAGCTGAAAACAACGCCATGGATTCAGGCATTTATCCAGGTTTGGCCTTCCGTGAGATCCAGAGTGGAGACTTTACCTCCTATCCCTGGGCTGCTAGCGTGACTCTTCACCGTTCCGAAACGCTTAATCTCGACGATCGGATTCCGTAG
>CAZAKW010000052.1:0-11916 GCA_964485835.1 uncultured Bacteriovoracaceae bacterium | reverse complement strand
TATGCGTTTTCGGGATCCTCGGCCGCTTCACTCCATGAAGCAGCGACGGCGCTCAACCACAACGCCGCCATGAGGACCAATAAGAGTCTAACCACCCAATTTCCATGGCGTTTCATTATGCTTTTAGTCTAACCGCCGGAGGGAACCCCTTCCACTTTTTCTTTCGCCATCGTTTTGACGGTCGACGAACTCCGAGCCTTCCGGGCAACGCTCGCGATGCTCGCACACTTCGCAAAGCGAGGACGGACTCGGAGCACCCGCTTTCCCGCGCAAAAGGATTTCCGCACGCCTACGGAATTCGTCGAGCCGATTCGCCTCGAGGGGAACTTCGATTTCTTGGACCTGACCCTCTGCAATATGTACGAGAAGCGCGCGAGTTTTTCCGCGAGCATCGGGGACGAGCGACTCAAGCGCCCATGCGTAGAGATTGAGTTGATTGCGGTAGGTTTCAAGCAAGGCCTCGGCGGACTTTTTTCGACCGGTGACTTTGAAGTCCAGGATTGCGTAGGTTCCCTCGTCCAGACGAACGAGGCGGTCAAGTGCGCCGATCAGGGTAGCCGGCGCGGCTCGGGGTGCGGCAGGACGACCGACGAGCCGTTCACGGGAACTGCTCGTATCCTGCGGTTCACGGGAACTGCTAGCCGACTGGATCGGCACCTCAAACGCAAGCTCCCGCCACGCTTTCGTCCCGGATACCATCCACGGAGACGTCTCCATCCACTCAATCACCGGATCCGCGCGAAACACGCTGGCCCCGAGAATCGACTCGAGTTCGCGAAGACCGCCCGCATCCCCCAGTTCAAGGGCTTTGTGAACGCGGGTGCCGATCTCCGATTGAGCGAGTTTCGGTCGGCGCGTTCCGTCCTCGCGGGCCTGTTCGCGCCGAGCTTGCGCAAGCGTTTCGGTCGCGATCAACTCCTGCCATTCCTCCTCCTCGGTCGGCGCGAGGGGGCGGATCACCGTCCACTCGTAAGCGCGCTCGCACCGAGACAGAAGATTCCACTCCGAAACGGAATGGCGGGGCCGTATTGGAAGGAACTCGGGAGCATTCTGCATCGAAGGTACCGGCGTTTCCGCGTCCGCCGCCGCCCCCCCCGAAAGCCCCGTGGAGGGAATCGCCACCTTCGGGCGCCGGGCGATCGCCGCTTCAATCCACCCCCGCCAGAAATCGACTTCCGTGACATCCGCGATTTTTTCGCGATGACGGGCGATCGCCTCGCGCTTTAGCGGATCCTCCGTCGTGGGTAGCGCCAAAAGAAGGCGATCACGCGCGCGAGTCAACGCGACGTAAAGCACGCGCTTGGATTCGGCCAGCTCCTTCGCCGCTTCCGAGGACTTGCGCTCGTTTTCCCGCGGATCTTTCGTCAGCCGTTTTCCGTCTTCGTCACGGCCGGCCAGGTAAGCGCCCTCATGGCGATCCCAATACAAAAGCGGGGCGGTCGAATTCCGGCTCTTTTTTTCAGGAAAATCGAGCAAAATCACCTGCGGAAATTCAAGCCCCTTCGACCCGTGGATCGTCATCACGCGAAGCTGGCCAGCGTTCTTCGGCGGCGGCACCGCCTTTTCGCGGCGGCTTTCGTCGCACGCTTCGGCGATCCGGGCCGCGACCCGGTGGAAGTCAAGCCCCTCTTCGCTCAACTCCTCGCACCGATGCCAAAGTGCGAGTACAAGCACCCCCAGATCACGCTCGATTTCTGGAATCTCAAGCAGACTCAGCAAAAGCGCGCCGGGGCGCACGCGGCCGGGAGACACGCGATACGGACGAAGAATGCGCGCGACCGGATGGTTCGCGCGCAAAAAAGCATGGAGCATTCCCGCGCTGCCAGGACGTGCGGTGCGAGTTCGGTCTTGAAGCGGCGGGGCGGCGGCGGCTCCGGGTGCTAAAGTTTCACTCTTCGTTTGCGCCTCACCCAAAGTCGTGCCAAAGCGGGCTTCGATCGCTACCGCCGTTCTCCACTCCTCGATCGTCCGCTCCGAAATTCCGATCCAAGGCGCACGTAAAAACGCGATGCCCGCGATCTCGTTTGCGGGATTCGACCACCACTTTAAAAAATGGGCAAGTTCGCGCGCGCGCGGATCATTCCAAAGCAGTCCCCCACTTTCGATCGCCAGCGGAATTCCCGCTGCCGTCAACGCTTTCAACCATTTCTCCGAGCCTCCCCGTATCGCGCGTAACAAAAGCGCCATATCCGAAAGCGGCATTCCGCGGTCCACCTCCGCGCGGATCAACCGAGCCAGGTCCTCCGGCGAGCGGATGTCCGCTGAAACCACTGGCTCGATTCCGTCTTTCGCCGGCAAGCCCGCGGCCAGCGGTTGAAATTCCATCCCGCTCGCCACGAATGCCGGCGCGCAGACCTCATTGCAGAATTCAAGGATTCCCGGGACGCTTCGAAAATTTTTCGTAAGCGCCGCGCGGACCGGCATCCGGGAACAGAATTCCTCGAAGACGGTGACATCGGCGTCCCGAAATCGGTAGATCGACTGCTTGGGATCGCCGACCACGCAGAGGTTCGCGTATCCGGGTCGGCAAAGATGGGCGAGAATCCGGGCTTGAACCGGATTGGTATCCTGGAATTCGTCGACCATGACTAAATCGAACCGCGCGCGGTAGTCCGCGGACACCGCCGGAGCTTCGAGGGCGCGGGCGGCTCCGAGCTCAAGATCATTGAAATCAAGTGCCCCGCGACGGCGCTTCAACCGATCGTATCGTTCGAGCACGAAGCTCGATAACCGTCGCAGTTCCGGAGAGTTTTCGATCTTTTCCAAGACGTCGTTCGCCTGGAGATCGCGAACGCGTCGGAGCAGATCGTAAAGCGAGGCGCGTGATTCCCGATCGGCCAGTGCGGAAAAGGCCGCTTCCACCTCCGGAGGAAGTTCATCGAAGAAAAGCGCATCCAGGGCTCGGCGCCAAAGCCCGGTCGCCTCGGATTCGGAAAGCATCGTCTCGTCGCCGTCGAATCCCGCTTCCCGGGGGTATTCCCGAATAATCGAAGAGCAAAGGCCGTGGATCGTCGTCACGACATGCCCGTGGAGCGGGCGTCCTTGGAGTTTCAGGGTAAGCCTTGTGAGCTTAGCGCGAAGATCGCTGGCCGACTTCTCAGTAAAAGAAACCGCGGCGAACCGCGCTTCGGGCGCGTTCTGCAGGAGAGCGCGAACTTTTTCCACGAGCGTGAACGTTTTCCCGGACCCCGCCCCGGCCATCACCGCGATCCCTTGGCCCCAGGAAGAAATCACCGCGAGCTGCTCGGCGGTCGGGCCCGGAGATGCCACGGGACTCGTCTCGCGGGTTGCCGATCCTAAAGGAAGTTCCGGTTGCAGAGGACCTTCGCTCATTCGCCTTCCTCCTCTCCCTCGATCGGCGCATCGTCCAGAAACCGCCGCTGACCGCAAGCATCCCGCACGAAACAGTGTTCGCACTCGGCGTAAGGAACCCCCGCTTTCAAGAGCTTCGGCCTCACGGTGACTTCGCCCGAAAGATACCGACGCGTGTGATCGTCGATCGATTCCGCGATCTTTCCCCAGACCTCGCTGGGTTCGCGGTCTAAAAGCGAGTGGTTTGCAGCGGTCGTTTGGGTGAGTGCGCCCGCGTGTTTCCCATTCCAAGCCTTAAAGAAAATTCCTTTCGACCGAGTCCCTTTTCGGTCGAGCGTGACGAACTGGACCCCGATCGGCGGGCGACCGAAACGAATCGCGGCGGCCAATGCGTAAATCGGAAGCTGGAGACGATAGCCGTGATCGATCATCTGGGGACCGGTTGGCGAAACGCTGCTCGTCTTATAATCGATCACGAAAAGTCCATCGGGATGCTCGTCGACGCGATCGGGAATGCCGACGATTGCGACTTGCTCCCGCTCCTTGGCATCGTCCGAATCGCGCGAGCCCAGATCGACGAAGTACTCAAGCCGAGTGTCGTCGAGACTGAGCGGTTTCGTACCGGAACGCTGGACGTATTTGGTTTCCGCCGCCATGAAGGCTTGAAGTAACGGGATCAGTTTTTTTTTCGTATAGTGGGCGATGCGTTCGCCCTGAAAAAGCCCGCGGGGTTTCGAGCGCGTCCAAGCGAGATCAAGCGCTTCCTCGGCGGAGTTTCCAAACTCTCCGGTTTCGGACCTTGAGGCGACGAGAATCCGAACGGCGTCGTGGAGCAGCGTCCCCCGCGAATCGCCGCGAAGATCCAGGTCCGAAGGGCGGGAGTCGTCGGTTCGCCAACGCCCTAGGAGCAGACCTTGCATCTCGCAGCGGCTAAACGCCTCGATCGCGGTCGCCGTGATTCGACGCGGACTTCCGTCGGGAAGGGTCGCGGAAAGCGGTGGCAGCGAAATTTTTCGGGGCGGCGAACTCTTCGGATGGAGGTAACTTGCTTGCCATCGCGGATGCGAGTGACGCACCGTGGGTTCTCCGAGTTCGATTCCCATTTCCTGGATCAACGGCGCGAGCGACTCTCGCTCACGCCCGTCCCAATCGTAAAGCGCGTCCAAGAACACGACTTCGGTTGCGTGGCCGATCCAAAACTTGAGGACCTTGCGGCGAAATTCGGTTTCCATGAATCCCGAGCGGACCTGAAAATTTCCGGAAAGCAGCTCGCGCTCGCGGTCTGAATAAAAATAATCCCCGGCGGATTCGCCCGTCGTGTACCGCGCCGGCAGAGCGAGGCACCAAAGTTTGGTGGGATACTTTAAAGGAACTTGTCCCAGACGAAAAATCTCGACTCCGTTTTCGTACTGCACTTTTTCAAACGGCGGCGTAGCGTCCTGCAAGCGGAGGCGGATCCGCTCCAACCAATAGAGAATCGGCGCCTTTCGCCGTCCCTCGCCGATCACCGACAAATCCTGGGCGAAACGCTCCCAAACGGACTCGAAGAATTCATGCACCCACGCCTCGAAGTCTTCGTTTCGGCGAATCCAGGCGAGATGGAAGGAAGCGGCGTCTTCCAATCGGATCCGCGGCGAAAATGCGGCGTCCAAAAGTTCAAGCATTGCCCGAATCCTCTCGAGTTTTTCGCCCCGGTAATTTTCGAGCCCGAAACGAATCCCCGGTCAAGGATGTCTTGCTGGATTTCTCGCTTCGCACGAAATTCAGCTTCCGGGTCGGCGTCAAGCCTTACCCAACTTGAGTGCAGAAACGAAATCACCTCTTCGTGACGAAACCGGCGCGCAACGACGTCCAGTGGAAGTAGCGCAACCTTCACCGATTCTTCCCATTTTAAACGCGTCGGATCCCGAGGGTCGCGTAGCCTTAGCCCGCGCTCGGCCAACGATCGTTTGAGACTTCTCCGCACGGCCGGTAAATCCGGAAGAAGCACGCCGCTTTCAAATAATCGTCCGGCTTGAAATTCCGCAAGCAGGCCATCACCCAGCCGATCGCAAGCGTCGTCGACCGTATGCCATACCTCCCACGAAGACTGGCAAGGTTCGTCGGCTATCGCTCGCCCCATCGAAGAAAAATCGGCGCCCAAAACATCCGATACCAAGGTGCGCTCGACCTCGACCCGCCTCGAAAGCGCCTCGAAAAAGGCTTCCGTGCGGCTTTCCCCGGCCTTAGGCGAGAGCACTCGAATCCGCTCCGGAAAATCAAGTTCCACTTCCGGCGCCGAAAGCACGCCGATCCCGGCGATCAATAACCGCGGACCGTCCCAAGCGCCGTTCTCGCTCAGCCAAGCTTCGTAGCGCTCGATCACCTCGAGAAGTTCCGCGCGGAGCGCGCCGGCAAGGCCCGCCGCTTGAAGTTTTTCCTCCTGGGCCTCGCGTTCGTCGGGCGACGCGTAAGTCATCCTCGCCGACTGGATCGCCCGGTCGAGTTTCTTATAGAAATCACGCTGGCGTTTTAACCGGCGAATTCCGGGAAGCCGCTCCAACCATTCACGGTCGGAAAGCATTCGGCGCAACACTTCCTGCCGTGATGGCGCACCGAGGATCCGCTTCGGGTCGACGAGCGACCCAAGCATCGAGCGGCAAAGGCCGGCGACGTCCTGGATCGCGGAGGAAACGAATCCGATCCCTTGGGCGAGGTAAAATTCCTTCACCTCCTCGCGCGAGATCCCGCCGTCGACGACGAGCCATTCGCTCGGCTCAAGCCCGCCGACGCGGGCCGAGCGCAAGACGATTTCAAGCCTGGGGCTGAAACGCACGCATGAACTCCTGATAAGCGTTTTCGAAAAGCGCGAGCCCCTGGCCGGGAGCATTCGCGCGTTGGGGAGCGGTCGTCCACTCCGGGTGGGCCGTCCACCGGATAAAACTTTCGGGATGGGGCATGATGCCGAGAATACGGCCCGTGGTATCGCAAAGTCCGGCGATGCCTTCTTCGCTTCCAATCCCGGTTCCGAGTGCCCCGCTTTCGTAACGCAAGCAATGCATCCCACGACGTTGGAGCTTGACGAGTGTTTCGGTGCGGCGGTTCGGGTGGATCACGATTCGTCCGTCGGCGTGTCGAAGCGGCAAATCCACGACTCCTAAACCTTTGAGCCAGGTACAGGTCGTCCCGACCGGCGCGACTTTCACCCAGGTTTGAAGTGTTTTTCCGCTCACACTTGCCGTAACGGAAATCTCGCGGCCAAAAACACCGACCCGGATCAGAGTGTGGAAACCCGAGCCGATCCCAATCACCATCCCCCCCTGCGCGGCGTAGGACGCGAACGTCCATCCGAGTTGGTGCTGGATCTTCAATGCGAGTAATTTTCCGCTCCCAAGCTCGTCGGCAGTCGATGCGCCGCCCGGAATCGCCGTTACCGCGTATTCCTCGGCGAGCTGCGATTCGCGGTAACCTTCGGCGATCAAATCATCGAGGTGGCGCAAGTGGACTTCAAAGCCCGCGGTTGCAAAGGCTTGGGCCGTTTCGTGCTCGCTGAGGATTCCCGGGCCACGTAAAACCAAGGCGCGAGGGCGCTTCACATCGCTCATTCCCAGTACCCCTCTCGCTTCCAAGCCTGGCGAAGCACTTTCGTCTCAATCACTAGCGCTTGCGAATCGCCGCGCCGAACCTGCACGACTCCGTTTCCGGTCACGGCCCCCAAGCGAACGAACGGGAGATCGTTTTGCTGGAGTTCAGCCTCGACCATCGGTGCATCAATTTCCGAACAGGAAACGACGAAACCGTGGAAGCCTTCACCGAATAGGAATTCCCACTCCGCGGTGCGCGGAAGTCCGTCGGGATATTGGAGCGCGACGCCATGACCGCGCGCCACGCATCCTTCCGCGATTGCAGCCATCATTCCGCCGTCCGATACGTCGTGAATCGAGCGAAGTTTCTTCTGCTCTTTTCCGATTGCCCCGCCAAGCCACGAATAAAGTCTTCGAGCGGTATCCCATTGGGGCGTTGGAAGGACGGCGTCGTCCGGAACCGCGCCGACAACGTCCGCCACTAAGGATCCAACGAGCGAGAACTGGCCCGGGCCCAAAAGATAGACGGCGTCGCCCGGGGTCTTAAAATCGGCGCTCCGTATTCCCGCGACTTTCGTCGCTCGGGCGATCGCTTGGACGACGAAGTGGAGTTTTGACGTCTGAGCGAGAATCGTTTCTTGGCTTCCTTGAACGAACGGTGCTTGAAGTTCAGTCGCCGCGTGGGCCGCGCCAAAACAGGTTCGCAGAAGATTTCCGCGTTGGACGGGATCCTCCAGGTCTTTTCCGGGACAGGAAAACTGATAGGCGAGCGCGAATATGAAATCTTCCTTGCCGTAATCCGCACCGCACGAAAGCGCGTTACGAACCGCTTCGTCCACGGAGAGCAACCCGGTTAGGTATGGATCTGTGGCGGCGATTCGCGGCGCCATGCCGGTGGCGAGAATCAACCCCTGATTGGATTGTGGCTTGAGCTTAACCGCTCCTCCGTCGTTGGGTCCGCAATGCGAAACGTCCGGCGAAACCGATCCAGTGTGCAAGGGCTTAAGCGCGCTTGCTCCTTGAACTTCGTGGTCTAGCTGGCGAACGAGCCATTCTCGGGAACAAACGTTCGGATGGCTCAAGATCCGGAGCAACGTTTCCACGCCTTCCTTCGCCGGATCGCCCCACTGGACAGACCTCGGCATTCGGTTCCCGATCGGCGCCGGCTCGGCCCGGGTGACGATTTCGGTGGATCGCGGTTGGCTGCCCAGTAGAAATTTTGAATCCAGATCGACTACCGTCTCGCCAGCGCTTTGCACGACCACTTTACCCGAGGCGCGAATCACGCCGATTTCCGAGCCGAAGATCCCCCGGCGCATCGCAAGCCCGATCGTCGCCTCGACTCGTTCTTCGGGCACGATCACGATCAAGCGTTCCGCGGTTTCGCTGCCGAGGATTTCCATCGGGCGAAGGCCCACTTGTTTCGTCAACACGCCGTCGAGGTTGATTTCGACACCGCCGAATTCGTGTGCGATCCGCGCGGCCGCGCCCGCGATTCCGCCTTCCCCGCAGGGAATCAGGACGCGGTTCCACCCCAGGTCCCGGATCTCGGCGGCGAAGGCACCTAAAGTGTGGAGAAGCGTCGGATCGCAGATCTGGACTCCGGGAGAACCGAGCATCCCGTCCTTTCCCGTGGGAGAACCGAAAAGCACCAGTCGGTCGTTTTCAAAGACCTCACGCACGTCCGAAGGAAGTTCGCCGGCGATTCGCGGCAGCAAAGAAAGGGCAGAGAAATGAACGACGGGGGTGAGCCCTTCGCGCGCATCAAGGTAAAGCGCGCCCCCGATCGTCGGGACGCCGAGTTGAGATCCGGCCCTCGAGATTCCCTGTTTTACTCCGTCCAGAACTCGTCGCGGATGGAGGTGGTCTTGGTCCAGGGGAATTTTTGAATGCAGGTCGGAGGAAAAAACGACGTCGGTCGCCATCACGGGCTTCGCTCCCCGACCCGCGCAAATCGAGCGTAGGTAGACTTCGGCGTATCCGATCATCGAACCGTAGATGGCGTCGGCCGCGACCGAACGCGACTCGATTTCAGTATCGATCGAGAGAAAATCTTCCTCGTCGTAGGCAAGGAGGGTCGCGCCGCCTTCGAAAGCGGAAACGACCCAGTTCCGAGGCACTTCGAGAAGCGTCTCTTTGAACGTTCCTTCGACCAGGCCCGTGATCCGATCGGGCAATCGTTTTCCGTAGGCCGGGTCCACGTGCCGGGCCGCTTCGTCGGGTTGAATCTCGGCGCGCAGCAAACGCCGAAAAGGTACTTGTCGCCAAACTTTTGAAACGACTTCGAGTTCGGCGTCCGTGATATCGCGATCGAAGGTCTCACGGATCACGTTGATTTCGCTGTCATGGAAACGAAATCCTTTCCGTTTACAAAACGTCGCGACTTCGGAATTCGAGAGGCTAGCGACTGGGATCCGTTCCACGGGTGCGTGGGCGCGAACCGGCGCGGGCTTGGGCATTTCGCGTTTGACCCGCTCGGGGTGGAAACGTTCGGTGTGGGCGATTTCTTTTTCGCTCAGCAACGTCCAGCTCTCGAGCATTTCGTTGGAAAAATACTCGCGCGCGATGCGGGAGAGATGCGCTTCGGTGAGTTGCGGCCCTTCGAGCAGAAGCATCGAACCGGTCGCGATCCGAGCGTCGGGACCCAGGGGACGCTTAAGGACGGCTTCAAACGATTGCGCGAGCGTGCGGGCCGCGTGGTCGGTCACGCCGAGCCGAAAACGCTTTTCGAGGGCAAAGAACTTTCCAGGTCGGTTCGGCGCGGTTTCTAGGATGTCTTCAACGTTGCCGTGCTTACCGGCAGCGGAAGGAATCAGATTTCCGGTGAAGAGCCAGTGGAGGACCGGGTCCCAGAGCGCCTCTTGGGAAGCGTAAATGAGTTCCTCACGCGAGAGCGGAAGGTCCAACCAGTAAAGCGTCATCGAGCGCGCCCAACGAACCAGTTTCCGCAAGTGGGGATCGGTCATCTCCATGCGACGTAAAAGAGGAGCGGCAAGCGTGTCTGAGTACTCGGGTTTGAGAGCGACTTCGATCCGGGTGAACATTCCGATAAGGCTAGCAGAGTCACAGACTTGACTTAAAGCATCATAAGCGCCCCTTCGCAAATTTGATCAGCCCGGGAACGTGGCGTACGGGAAGGACAGACCCGACGAAGTCTTACAAAAGGCCGTCTCAGCGAAGTCTTGATTTTGACGCCGACTCCCTTCTAAGCTTGAAGGACATGAGCAAGGACACTAGCCCGGTAACCGGCATTATCGAAGAATCCCTCGTCGTCTTGGACTTTGGAAAATACGAAGGCAAAACCGTAGACGAGGTCGCGTCCCTTGACCCTGAGTTTTACCACCAACTCGCTCAGGAAAAAGAGAATGGTGTTTACGCCATCCGCCGCCAGCGCGACAAAACATTCCGCATGTACGTGAATCCGCTTTCCAACGTCAGTCACTGATTGAGATTAAACGTCAGTCACTGATTGAAGCAATTCGTCACTGCCTCGATACGAGCTCGTCTCGAGTTAGACCATTCCTACCACGGTGGCAATCTGGGCAAAATCTCGCCTCGGTCCAAATAGAAGAATCATTTGAATTCGGACCTCCTTTAGGTTCCTGCCATCAAGTCACAGGCCGGCCTTCTCTTTTCTCAGAAATCAGCACCGACACTCCTAGGTTCTGATGAAGGGCACGGTGGTGCGCCCGACAAAGCGTGACCAAATTCGCCAGTCGATTAGCCCCTCCTTGGTTCACTGGAATTCGATGGTGGATCTCAAGCCATCGTTTCGAGCCGCATTTCTTTCCATCGACGAATTCAAACTGACACGTATTCCGATCCCGAAATCGCACGGCATGCAAAAGTGCCGCGGGCAGCGGCTTTCGCCGAACTTGAACTGTTCCCGTGAACCGTTCATCCCCGGACATGGCGCTCGCGTTCATGGATAACCCCTTTCCAGACCCGGCATCTGATTTCGGCACAAGGCTGTCTCTATTTTGAGTATCACCAATGCTCGGGTTCTTTTCGGATCTAACGCTAGTGTCGATTTCCGTGACAGGCGCTTTGTTTCCACCCATCGTTCCACTCCTTCTATTCAAATCGTTTCTGTGACTTCCATCTTCCGCCATTCCTTTCTTCGCAATCACCCGGCGAGCCTTTCTTTCTGGATCCTTTCGAGCGAGATATAATTCGACCATCGCTCTAAGCGTATCTTCCAAGCTTGCAGACGTACCACGTGCGGACGAAACTAAGTTCTGTACCTGTCGAAGATCGAGCAGCAGCGTTTCGGAAACTCCCAGCGAAAGTTCAATCCTCAGCGCGGATCTATAGATCGCCCGTTCTGAAATCGCCTCGGCGGGATTTTCACGCGCTACGGCCCTTTCTAAATTACGGGAAGAAAGAAGAACCGCTTTCTCAACCCACGCGACCTGCTCTTCGACCGGGCGCCTTGGGCTTAGTACCGATAAGACTTTCCGTGCCTTCGAAAACCCTAAACTGCCAGAAGCTACCGCATTCCTTAGCGCCGCTACTTCGACCGCCTTCCGCGAGACCGCAACCGCATTATAAGCAACCGCCTCTGAGAGCCCAAGCGCAGTCACTGCATACTGAAAAAGAGACGGGTAGCCGAGGCGCAAATGGACTTTTTCGGACGCCACCGAAATCAAAGCTTCCATCAGCTCTGCTTCAGAGCGCTTAAAACCGTCCGCCGCCGCGACCGCGCGATCATGAATAGTCGCAAGCCCGACAGAGAGCGTAGAAACGGTAGGAATCGAAACAGATCCATTCATGGCGAAATCCTCGGAAAAGATAAAATAATATCCCGGTATTTCCGATAAGTCGGACTTCGCTCAGTGCTGCTGATATACTAAAAATTTTCTGAAAAGCCTACAAAATAAGGCAAAATTCTTACCAAGCCCCACGCACGGTTCACGTGAATTGCCCAAGCCCCACGCACGGTTCACGTGAATTGCCCAAGCCCCACGCACGGTTCACGTGAATTGCCCAAGCCCCACGCACGGTTCACGTGAATTGCCCAAGCCCCACGCACGGTTCACGT